>NZ_AFPR01000116.1:0-10556 GCF_000219295.1 Acidiphilium sp. PM | reverse complement strand
GCCATCAAGCGCGCCCGCTTCCTCGCCCTGCTCCCCTACGTGGTCGATTGAGGAGCTAGCATCATGGCACAAGTCGAACTGATCCTGCTCCAGCGCGTCGAGCATCTCGGGCAGATGGGCGAAGTGGTGAAGGTGAAGCCGGGCTATGCCCGCAACTTCCTGCTGCCCCAGGCCAAGGCCGTGCGCGCCACCAAGCAGAACCGCGAGCGCTTCGAGCGTGAGCGTGCCCATCTCGAGGCGCAGAACCTCAAGCGCCGCGAGGAGGCCGAGCGCGTCGCCGAGCGCGTCGCCGGCCTGACCGTGACGCTGATCCGCCAGGCCAGCGACGCCGGCTCGCTCTACGGCTCGGTGACGTCGCGCGACATCGCCGATGCCTGTGGCGAAGCGAGCCTCGGCATCACGCGCAGCCAGGTCCTGCTGGTCCACCCGATCAAGACGCTGGGCCTTGCGACGGTTCGCGTGGCGCTGCATCCCGAAGTGCTGATCGATGTCGTCGTCAACGTCGCCCGCTCGCCGGAAGAGGCCGAGAAGCAGGCGCGTGGCGAGGCCATCATGCGCGAGGAAAGCGAGTACGAACTGGAGACCGGCGAGGAAGTCGCCGAGGGGCCGGAACAGACCGCCTGACCGGCATCCCGGGCTTCCAGTGCTGATGAACGGCGTCGGTCCGCGGACCGGCGCCGTTTTTCCGTTTATGCAGCTCTGGTAGCCATTCTGTCGTTTCCCTCTTTTCCGACGGGGCGTCAGTTACCAAATCCTTGCCGGGTTCTTCAGCCGGCGGAGATTGGTCATGCGGATATTACTGGACAACCTGTTGAAACGCCTGGTCGCCCACGGCGATCTGAGCGTGATCTGGCCGGATGGCGCGATCTCCCATTACGCGGGCCGCCCGGGGCGGGCGGCAACCCTCGCGATCCGCGATCCCGCCATCATCCGCCGGCTCGTCACCGATCCGGCCATGGCGCTCGGCGAAGGCTACATGGAGGGCGCGCTCGATCCCGTCGACGGCTCTATCTATGACGTTCTGCATGTCCTGCTCTCGAGCGTGCAGGAAAGCGAGGGACGCATTCCGGCGCTACGGCTGCGCAACGCGTTCGGGCGGGTGTTCCGCCCGCTGGCGCAGCTCAACAATGCCCGCCGCTCGAAGCGCAACGTCGCGCATCACTATGATTTGAACGGCCGGCTCTACGCGCTGTTCCTCGATCGTGACCGGCAATATTCCTGCGGCTATTTTCCGCGCGGCGACGAGACGATCGACGAGGCACAGGCGGCGAAGAAGCGGCATATCGCCTCCAAGCTGCTGCTCGACCGGCCGGACCTGGAAGTTCTCGACATCGGCTGCGGCTGGGGCGGCATGGCGCTGACCCTGGCGCGCGACTATGGCGCGCGGGTGACCGGGATCACCCTTTCCGAGGAACAACTCGCGGAGGCACGCCGCCGCGCCGAGGCGGAGGGGCTCGCCGATCGCGTCAGTTTCGAACTGATGGACTACCGGGCGATGACCCGCGAATTCGACCGCATCGTGTCGGTCGGCATGTTCGAGCATGTCGGCGTGCCGAATTATCCGAGTTTCTTTGCCACGGTGCAGCGGTGCCTGAAGCCGGACGGGGTTGCCCTGCTGCACGCGATCGGCCGCTTCGATGGTCCTGACGTCACCAGCCCGTGGCTGGCGAAATACATTTTCCCCGGCGGGTATTCGCCCTCGCTGTCCGAGGTGTTCGCGCCGCTCGAACGGTCCGGCCTGCGCAGCACCGACATTGAGATCCTGCGGCTGCATTATGCGAAGACGCTCGCCCACTGGCGCAAGCGCTTCGCCGCCAACCGCGATGCCATCGCCTCGCTGTACGACGAGCGGTTCTGCCGGATGTTCGAGTTCTACCTTGCAGGTTCGCAGCTTGCCTTCGAGGTGCAGGACCACATGGTCTTCCAGATCCAGCTGGCCCGCCGGCAGGACGCAGCTCCGCTCACGCGCGACTACATGATCGACGCCGAGCGGGCGGCTCAGTCCCTGAGCCGCTCGATATCGGCGCCGCACGCGGCGAGCTTGCGCTCGACGGCCTCGTAACCCCGGTCGAGGTGATAGACGCGGTTGACGATCGTCTCGCCCTTCGCGGCGAGACCGGCGAGCACCAGCGAGAACGAGGCGCGCAGGTCGGTCGCCATCACCGGCGCGCCGGACAGCCCCGGCACGCCGCGCACGATCGCCGATGAACCGTGGACGTTGATGCGCGCGCCCATGCGGTTGAGCTCGGGCACATGCATGAAGCGGTTCTCGAAGATCGTCTCGGTGATCATCGAGGCGCCCTCGGCCACGGCCATCAGCGTCATGAACTGCGCCTGCATGTCGGTCACGAAGCCGGGGAAGGGCTCGGTCATCGCATCTGTGCCATGCAGCCCGTTGCGCCGGCTGACGGTGACGCCCTCGGCCACTTCCGTCACATCCACGCCCGCCTCGCCGAGCGTGGAGGCCAGCGCGCCGAGGTCGAACATCCGTGCGCCGCGGAGCAGAACGCCGCCGCCGGTGATGGCCGCGGCACAGGCATAGGTGCCCGCCTCGATCCGGTCCGGCAGGATGGTGTGCCGCGCGCCGTGCAGAGCCTTCACCCCGCGAATGGTGAGCCGGTCCGAGCCGATTCCGCTGATATCCGCGCCCATCTTGTTCAGGCAGTCGGCGAGATCGCCGATCTCCGGCTCGCGGGCGGCGTTGACCAGCACGGTCTCGCCCTCGGCGAGGGTGGCGGTGAGCAGCAGCTGCTCGGTGGCGCCGACCGACACGAAGGGAAAGGTGATGGTCGCGCCATGCAGCCCTTTGGGCGCGCGGGCGTTGATGTAGCCGCCATCGAGGGCGATCTCGGCACCCATCGCCTCCAGCCCCTTGAGGTGCAGGTCGACCGGGCGGGTGCCGATCGCGCAGCCGCCGGGCAGCGACACGCGGGCCTCGCCGGTGCGCGCCAGCAGCGGGCCGAGAACCAGGATCGAGGCGCGCATCTTGCGCACGATGTCGTAGGGCGCCTCGGTATTCGTGATGGCGCCGCCGACCGATAGCTGCTTTGCTCCGGTTTCCTCGACGGCGATGCCATGTTGCGCGAGCAGTTGCGCCATGGTCGCGACGTCGGCGAGGGCCGGAACGTTCTCGAGTTCCAGCCGCTCGTCGGTGAGCAGGCCGGCGACCATCACCTTGAGCGCCGAATTCTTGGCGCCCGAAATGTCGATGACGCCTTCCAGCGGCCGACCGCCGCGGATGCGGATTCTATCCATGAAGCCTCACAGTCTGGGAAGCGAAACGCCGCGCTGGCGCATGTATTTGCCGGCCTTGTCGGCATAGCTGGTTTCGGGCGGCGCAGAGCCCTGCAGGAAGAGGAACTGGCAGATCCCCTCGTTGGCATAGATCTTGGCGGGCAGGGGGGTGGTGTTCGAGATCTCGATGGTCACCTGTCCCTCCCATTCGGGTTCGAGCGGGGTGACGTTCACGATGATGCCGCAGCGCGCATAGGTCGATTTCCCGAGACAGATGACGAGCACATCGCGCGGGATGCGGAAATATTCGACCGTGTGCGCGAGCGCGAAGGAGTTGGGGGGGATGATGCAGACGGGCCCCTTGCGGTCGACAAAGCTGTCGGATGAAAAATTTTTCGGATCGACAACAGCGGAATCGACATTGGTGAAGATCTTGAAGTCGTCGGCAACCCGGGCGTCATAGCCATAGGACGACAATCCGTAGGAGATCACCCCGTCGCGCTTCTGGGTTTCGACGAAGGGATCGATCATCCCGTTCGAGACAGCCTGCTCGCGAATCCAGTGGTCCGGCATTACCGGCATGGGCTGTCTCCGTCAGCGGCTTCGGGCCTGACTGCGGGCTGAGCGGCGCGTTCACGAAGTTGCTGCTTGCGGCGCCAGAGATTGGCGCGCAGAGCTTCAGCCTCGCGCTGCCTTCGAGCTGCCGCGGCCGCCTCGGCGTCGCTGCGAGTATCTTTTGTGCTGCCGGTCATGGCAGGACAAAGCGGAATTGCAGGGATGCCGTCAAGTGCCGCGCTTGCGCCGGGCGGCTCCTTTGGATATACCGCCCGGCAACGCGGCGCTGTCATAGCTCAGGGGTAGAGCACCTCATTGGTAATGAGGAGGTCGAGGGTTCAATTCCCTCTGACAGCACCATAAAATCAAGCACTTAAGTGGTGATTTCCGGTTTCCGAATGTCACCTCGGGTATAACTGTGCTTCACATGTGCTGAAGAAATCTCCGGCAGCGTGAACGCCTCATTGCGTATCGCCCGCGCCCTTCATGTGCGCTGCCGGCTGTCGCATGCGGCGAGATTGCTCACCACGATTGATTATTTGATTATTCTGGCCAGCCTGCGCCGGACTGCCGCCTCTGCAACAGCGTGCGCATCTTCGATGCCCTTCTGCGAAAAGCGGTTCGATTTCTGAGGTATATATGGCGGACCCGGCGCGATTCGAACGCGCGACCTTTGCCTTCGGAGGGCAACGCTCTATCCAGCTGAGCTACGGGTCCGGCAACGCCCGCATAGCGCGGATTGGATCTGGGCTCAATGCCCTTCGGCCGTTGGCAGCGCAAGTGGAGGCCGTCCTCTTCGCTGGCGATAGGCATCGGGGGTCTTTGGCGGTATTGTGGCGATCGTTCACACAGCGCGTGAGGTGTTCATGTCCGACTCAGCGGGCGCGATAGATTTCGAGATGATTCAGGTTCGGGAGCGAACCGTCGCTTGTGACGGGGGAGGCGGCCCGTTGGGGCATCCGCGCGTCTATCTGAAGATTGAGGATCGCGAAGTCACCTGTCCTTATTGCTCCCGCCACTATGTCCTGACTGGAAATGCAACGCCGGGCGAGGGGCATTGACCAGGCGGCTGGTTCTTGTCGATGGCTCCGGGTTCATTTTCCGGGCCTTCCATGCCTTGCCGCCGATGACGCGGGACGATGGCACGCCCGTCAACGCGGTCTTCGGGTTCTGCAACATGCTGGCCCGGTTGCTCAAGGAGCATACAGGCACGCATCTCGCGGTGATTTTCGATGCCGGACGCACGACGTTCCGGAACGAGATCGATCCGCGGTACAAGGCGCACCGCCCTGAACCTCCCGAGGAACTGGTGCCGCAATTCGCCCTTGTGCGCGAGGCGACCCGCGCCTTTGCCGTGCCGGCTATCGAGCTGGACGGGGTCGAGGCGGATGACCTGATCGCCAGCTACGCCGAGGAGATGAAGAAGGCCGGGGGCGAGGCCGTGATCATCTCATCCGACAAGGATCTGATGCAGTTGCTTGATGCCCATGTGTCGATGCTGGACCCGATCAAGTCCACGCCGATCGGGCCTGACGAGGTCGTCGCGAAGTATGGCGTCACCCCGGAGCAGATGGTCGATGCCCAGGCGCTGATGGGGGACTCGGTTGACAACGTTCCCGGTGTACCGGGAATCGGCCCCAAGGGAGCGGCTCAGTTGATCGCCGAGTTCGGCGATCTCGAATCCATTCTCGCGGCAGCCGCTTCGGGAACGATGAAGCCGTCGAAACGACGCGAATCACTGGTGGCGTATGCCGAAGAGGCGCGGATTTCCCGCCGGCTGGTCGAATTGCGACGGGACGTTCCCTTGCCGGTTCCGATCGACGAGCTGGCGATCGCACCGCTGCACGACGGTATGCTGAACGACTTCCTGGATGCTCAGGGCTTCAAAAGCATCAAGGCCCGACTCGGGCTTGATGGCGTGGCGAAGCGGAACGGCGAGCGTCTTGCCGAAGCCGCCGGTGCGGCCGATGCGCCGGCGCCGGCCGCACCGGCGGCTGATGCGCCGTTCGGCCCCTATGTCACGATCGACAGTGAGGCTGAACTCGACCGCTGGATTGCCGAGATCAGGCATGCCGGCCGTTTTGCGATCGACACCGAGACGACCGGCCTCAATCCTCGGCATGCGAAACTGGTCGGCATCTCGGTCGCGACCGCGCCCGGCCGGGCGGCCTACATTCCACTCGGGCACGAGGTTGGCCCGCAATTGCCACGCCCGCTCGCGCTCGAGCGGCTAGCGCCGGTTCTGGCCGATCCGTCGATCCTGAAAATTTTCCACAACGCGAAATTCGATCTGCACGTTCTCGAGCGTGCCGGCCTCGCGGATGCGACGCCGGTGGATGACACGATGCTGATGTCCTACACGCTCGGCGCCGGCCGGCATGGGCATGGGATGGACGAGTTATCGGCGTTGCATCTCGATCATCGGCCCATTTCCTACGATGAGGTGACAGGAACCGGCCGTAGCCGGGTTTCCTTCGCGGCCGTGCCGATCGATCGTGCTACCGCCTATGCCGCTGAGGATGCCGATGTCACGCTGCGCCTCTGGCTGCTGTTGCGGCCACGGCTGCGTACGGAGGCGGCGCTCGCGCTCTATGAAACGATGGAGCGCCGCTTGCTATCCGTGCTGCTCGGCATGGAACGTGCCGGCATCATGGTCGATCGCGCCGATCTCGAGTCGATGTCCGCCGAGTTTGCCCGGCGGATGGACGATATTCAGCGGGAGATCGAGAAACTCGCCGGCCGCGCCTTCAATCCCGGCAGCCCGAAGCAGCTCGGGGAAATCCTGTTCGACGAGATGGGGCTGCCCGGCGGCAAAAGGACCAAGACGGGCGCCTGGGGAACCGACGCAACCGTCCTCGAGGAACTGGCCGCATCCGGTCATGATCTGCCGGTCCGCGTGCTGGAATGGCGGCAGTTGCAGAAGCTGAAATCCACATACGCCGACGCCCTGGTCGGCGAGATCGATATCGCGGATCAGCGGGTCCATACCAGTTTCTCCCAGGCGATCACGACGACGGGACGGCTTTCGTCAAACGAGCCGAACCTGCAGAACATCCCGATACGGACCAGCGAGGGCGCGCGGATACGCCGAGCCTTCATCGCCGCGCCCGGCAAGGCGCTGATTTCCGCCGACTATTCGCAGATCGAACTGCGGCTGCTGGCGCATGTTGCCGATATTCCGGCGCTGAAGGAGAGTTTTGCCAAAGGCGAGGACATCCATGCCCGCACGGCCGCCGAGGTGTTCGGCCTGCCGATGGAGGGGATGGATCCGATGGTCCGGCGCCGCGCGAAGGCCATCAATTTCGGCATCATCTACGGCATTTCCGCCTTTGGTCTAGCCCGCCAGCTCGGGATCGAGAATAGCGAGGCCAAGCGCTTCATTGATGCCTATTTCGCGCGCTATCCGGAAATCCGGCGCTACATGAACGAGACGGCGGAATTCGCGCGCACGCATGGCTATGTTCTCACGCCCTTCGGTAGGCGCTGCTATGTTCCTGGAATCACAGAGAAAAATCCGGCGCGGCGAGGTTACGCGGAACGCCAGGCGATCAATGCGCCGTTGCAGGGAGGGGCGGCCGACATCATCAAGCGTGCGATGGTGCGCCTTCCCGCGGCGATCCGAGATGTGGGACTGGATGCCGTGATGCTGTTGCAGGTGCATGACGAACTGGTCTTCGAGGCGCCAAAGGATCAGGCAGAGGCGACGGCGAAGCTCGCATGCGCGGTGATGCAGGGGGCGGCATCGCTTTCGGTGCCGCTGCTGGTGGAGACCGGGATCGGCGCGAACTGGTCGGACGCGCACTGAGCAAGATGCAGGCGACCTTACTCCGGCCGGTTGAACCGTTGCCTCGTGACGCCTTGATGCAGCCGCGCCAGGGCGTCTCCCAGCGGTCCATCGGGCAGTCCGGCCGGTGGCGCGCCGGCCTCGTGTCGTGGTCGAAGCGGTCGAGTTGTCGCGGGGATGATCATGTCGGTGAAGCGCAGCCGTTGGACGGGCGCGCCGCCGAGGGCAAGATTGATCTTCCCGATCAGGGTCGGGGCGAGATGCTGAAGCGCCAGCGCGTCTGGCCCCGCGCAGCCGATCGTCAGCGTACCTGCGGCGAATTTGACGGGGTGGCTGCAAGACGAAATTTCCGGTCCGGCGATATCGCCCCAGTCGGCGATCAGCGTGCCGAGCACCGAGCCACGCCGCCGAAGGGCCGGCCGCAGCACGGGGGCAAGCAGGGCTGCGATGCCGCGCGGCGCGTTGTGCCGCGGCGCTTCCGGTGCCGGCATCCTGGGTCTCGTCGGCGTTTTTCGTGAGTCGGTCCCTGCCATCCGCCGAAAATCTGCTCCGCTGGTATCATGTTCACCGGCGCATCCTGCCTTGGCGCGCCGGCCCGGGTTCCCTGCCCGATCCCTATCATGTCTGGCTGAGCGAAATCATGCTGCAGCAGACAGTCGTGGCGACTGTCATACCTTATTTCCATCGCTTCATCGAGCGTTTCCCCACGATCAGCGACCTCGCGGTCGCAGCTGATGATGAGATTCTGGGCCTGTGGGCGGGGCTTGGCTATTACGCGCGGGCACGCAACCTGATCCGCTGCGCGAGGGCCGTCGCCGAGGCGGGTGGGTTTCCCGTCACGCTCGACGGGCTACGTGCGCTGCCCGGCATCGGCCCTTATACGGCTGCGGCGATCGGCGCGATCGCCTTCGATATTCCGGTGGTTCCGGTGGACGGCAATGTCGAGCGGGTTACCGCCAGGATGTTCGCGATCGAGGAGGCGTTGCCTGCGGCGAAGGACGCGATTGCGGTCGCCGCTGCCCGCCTTGGCGCGCAGGCGGCAGCGCAATCCAGCCCAGGTGACTTTGCGCAGGCATTGTTCGATCTCGGAGCCACCGTCTGCACGCCGCGCAGTCCATCATGCATGGTCTGCCCGTGGCGCGACGGATGCGCGGCACATGCCCGGGGGCTGTCCGCCGACCTGCCGCGCAAGGCGAAGCGCGCGGCGCGGCCCGTGCGGCGCGGCACCGTGTTCGTGATGCAGGATCGATCCGGCATGATTGGCCTGCGCCGGCGGCCACCACGCGGATTGCTCGGAGGGATGCTGGAGGTGCCGGGCACGGATTGGGAGGCGACAGCTCCGCCCCCGGTGCCGCCATGCGCCGCGCATTGGCTTGATGCCGGCACGATCATTCACGTTTTCACCCATTTCGAGTTGCGCCTCACCGTGAAGGCGGGCCGCGTCGCGGCGCTACCCGGCGGGATCGTCGCCGCGCCGCCCGATACGCCTCTGCCGACCGTGATGCGCAAGGCGCTGGAGGCCGGGCTTGCTGTTCTCGATGAGCGGTCGCCGAAATAAAAAGCTGCCCCGGACATGAAGTCCGGGGCGAGTTGACAGGACGGGTGCCGGCCCGATGCCGGCACCGCGGGGGAACTCGAAGGGATCAGCGATCCGGTGCACTGACGGCCCAGCTGTGATGGTGCACCAGCCCGTCGTCGTGATCGTGGCCATGGTCGATAGCCGGCGTTTCGTCACGGAACTGTTCGGTTTCGGTGCTGCCGGCCATTGCCGTGGTCGAGGCCTGGCCTGCGGAGATCGCGACGGCAACGGCGTCGAAGTAGGAGGTGCCGACCTCCCGCTGATGGCGCGTCGCCGTGTAGCCGTCCTTCTCGGCGGCAAACTCCGCCTGCTGTAGCTCCGAATAGGCGCTCATGCCGCGGGCGGCGTAGCCCTTGGCGAGCTGGAACATCGAGTAGTTCAGTGAATGGAAGCCGGCCAGGGTGACGAACTGGAACTTGTAGCCCATGGCGCCGATCTCGCGCTGGAAGCTCTCGATCTTTTCCGGCGAAAGCTTCTTGCGCCAGTTGAAGCTCGGCGAGCAGTTGTAGGCCAGCATCTTGCCGGGGAACTGCTTATGGATGGCTTCGGCGAACTGCCGGGCCTCCTCGAGATTGGGTTCGGAGGTTTCCCACCAGAGCAGGTCGGCATATGGCGCGTAGGCGAGTGAACGGGCGATCGCGTATTCCACGCCGATTCCCGGCTTGATCCGGTAGAAGCCCTCCGGCGTGCGTTCGCCGGTCAGGAACGGGCGGTCGCGCTCGTCGATGTCAGCGGTCAGAAGCTGGGCCGCGTGGCTGTCGGTGCGGCAGAGCAGCACGGTGGGGACGCCCTCGACGTCGGCGGCCAGACGGGCCGCGTTCAAGGTGCGGATATGCTGGGCGATGGGCACCAGCACCTTGCCGCCCAGATGGCCGCACTTCTTCTCGGAGGCGAGCTGGTCCTCGAAGTGAACGCCAGCCGCCCCGGCCTCGATCATGGCCTTCATCAATTCATAGGCGTTCAATGCACCGCCGAACCCGGCCTCTGCATCCGCAATGATCGGCGCCATCCAGTATTGCGACGAATCGCCTTCCATGCGGGCGATCTGGTCGGCGCGACGTAGCGCGCTGTTGATGCGGCGGACCACCATCGGCACCGAGTTCACCGGATAGAGCGACTGGTCGGGATACATTTCTCCCGACAGGTTCGCGTCGGCGGCGACCTGCCAGCCGGAGAGATAGATTGCCTTCAGCCCTGCCTTTACCTGCTGCATGGCCTGATTGCCGGTGAGCGCGCCGAGCGTGTTCACATAGGGTTCGGTCTTCAGCAGATGCCAGAGGCGGTTGGCGCCCATCTCGGCGAGCGTGTGGCGTACCCTGAACGATCCCGCGAGCTTCTCGACATCGGCCGGCGTATAATCGCGCTTGATTCCGGCAAATCGGCCGGGGGGCGGACGGAGAGCCC
>NZ_AFPR01000117.1:0-7589 GCF_000219295.1 Acidiphilium sp. PM | reverse complement strand
GCGAGATCGTCCCGGCCGCGCACCAGGTCGAGATGCAGGCCGGCGACCGGCAGGGCCAGCGCGGTCGGCAGGTTGTCCGCGATCGGCGCGAAATAGCTGGCGAGCAGCAGGCGCGGCGTCGCCCCGCGGGCGAGGGTCTCATAGGCGTGGCGCAGCGCCGCCCGCGCCTTCGGCGCGAGGTCGAGGGCGAGAACCGGCTCGTCCATCTGCACCCAGGCGCAGCCCTCGGCGGCCAGCTCCGCCAGCACCTGCGCATAGCAGGGCAGCAGGCGGTCGAGCAGGTCGAGCGGATCGGACCCGTCATCGGTCTTGGCGAGCAGCAGGAACGAGACGGGGCCGAGCACCACCGGCCGGGTGCGGCGGTGGCGGGCCAGCGCCTCGCGGAACAGCGCGAGCGGACGGTTGGCGGTGACCGCGAAATGCTGCCCCGCCGCGAGCCGGGGGACGAGATAGTGATAGTTGGTGTCGAACCACTTGGTCATTTCGAGCGCGGGCAGGCCGGCCGCGGCATCGCCGCCGCCGGTGCCGCGCGCGAGGGCGAAATAGGTCGGCAGCGTCACCTCGCCGCCGCGCCAGCCATAGCCCGGCGGAATCGCGCCGACCATGCAGGCGGTATCCAGCACATGGTCGTAGAGCGGGCTGTCGTTCGAGGGGATGTGGCCGATGCCCAGCCCCTGCTGCAGGGATTGGGAGTCCGCGCGCAGAAGCCGCGCCGCCTCCTGCAGGCCGGCTTCGGACAGCTCGCCCGCCCAGTGCGCCTCGAGGGCCGATTTCAGCTCCCGCCGGCGGCCGATGCGGGGAAAGCCGAGACTGGTCGCGATGCTCATGCGCGGCCTCCCCGGCGGGCGTGGGACCGCGAACGGCGCGATGAGGGGGAAACGAGAGGACGCGCGCGGCAGGCGCTGCCGCTGATGCGTGCAGTCATGGGTCGGCTCCGGCTTCCGGTGCACCCCGCCCGGCAGCAAGGTTGGTGCGACACCGGCAGGTCTCCTGGCTCGCGGCTCGACGCTGGTGGCCCTGCCTTCCCGAACCGCTCCCGGTTCAGTGGCTCGCCCTTGCGGGCGGACGGACCACCGGCTCGCCGCTGACAGTTGCGGGGGCAGCCATCGACTTGCTTCCGGGACAATGAAGCCCGGCCGAAGCGCACGATGTTCCCTTTTCACCCGCTCGCGCGGGACCGGTGACGAATGTCGTATGCCGCCCGGACGGACATTCGGCAAGGGTGGCGGCATCCGCCGCGCCGGCAAATAATCGCGTCGTCCGCGCAGAATCGTTGCAGTCATGGATCGAGTTCGATCGGTATTTCATCCCCGGGGCGAAAATCGGCAATCACGGCTTGTTTATTGGTTGCGAGTATTGACCGTCCGGCTTCTGTGGTCATATCGGTCGGTCAAATTTCAACAATTGGCCGTGACTGGCTCATTGCATCAAGGGGAGCAACCATGCGGGCACAATTCAGACGCGCCTGGGGTTTTTGCGCGGCGGGAGTCCTGGCCTCGGGCCTGGCGCTGGCGGGCATCGGCCAGGCGTCCGCCGCGACGGCGCCGTCGGTCCTGAAGATCGGCACGCTCTATGCAAGCAGCGGGTCTTTCGCGGTGGCGTCCGAGGGGCAGTATCACGGGCTCGAATACTGGGCGAAGACGGTCAACAAGTCCGGCGGCGTCTTCGTCAAGGCGTTCGACAAGAAGATCCCGGTCAAGATCGTCGCCTATGACGACCAGAGCTCGACCGCGACCGCGACGACGCTGTACAACCAGCTCATCACCCAGGACCACGTGAACCTGCTGGTCGCCGATTTCGGCTCGGTGCTCACCTCGGTCGCGATTCCGCTGGCCGCCGAGCACCACATGCTGCTGATCGACCCGACCGGCTCGGGGGCGAACTTCTTCACCAAGAAGACCGACTATCTCGCCGATGTCAGCATTCCCGCCTCCACGGTGTGGCCGCTGCCGCTCGGCCATTTCCTGCTCGACCACAAGATCAAGCGCGTCGCCGTCATCTACGATTCGAACGATTTCGATGCCTCGCAGGCGGAAACGCTGAAGGCGACGCTGAAGAAGGGCGGCGTCACGCCGGTGTATTATCACGGCGTGCCCACCAGCGAATCCAACTACACCGTGCTGCTGCACACGATCGCGGCGCACCGGCCGGATGCGGTGATCGAGTTCGGCTATCCGCCGAACGACATCGCCTTCCTGCACACGCTGGCCGGCAGCGGCCTGCACTTCAAGATGACGTTCACCATCTTCCCCGGCCAGCTTCTCGCTCTGATGACGAAGAATGTCGGCGCGAAAACCCTCGCCTATACCTACACCTATCCGACGCCGCCGCTCGTCTCCTTCGCCAAGACCACCTATGGCCCGAACACCGCGACCTTCGTGAAGGAGTTCACCGCGGCGACGCATAACGCGCCGAACTTCCTCGATGCGGCCGGCTACAATACCGGGCTGATCATGCAGGACATGCTCGGCACCGCGCCGAAATTCACCCAGCTCGCCTTCCATCAGGCGCTGATGGACATGTCCGGCAAGACGACGACGGTGCTCGGCCAGTTCAAGATCAACGCGAACGGCGCCCAGCTCGGCGAGCTGCTGCCGGTGGCGCAGCTCGTCCCCGCCGGCAAGACCAACAAGATCGTCGTGGTCTATCCGCAGGACAAGGCGACCGGCAAGCCGGTCTATCCCGCGCCGCACCACTGACCGGCGCCCCGGAACCGCAGGATCCCGGCCCGTGACGGGCCGGGATCTTTCGTCGATCCGGACCACTGGTTTCCAACTTCCCTGCAAGAAAGGGCGCGCCGTTGGCACTTCTCGAATACGCGCTGATCGGCGGCATTCTCTACGGCATCTTCTTCAGCCTTGTCGGCATCGGGCTCAATCTCGTCTTCGGCGTGATGCGGATGATCAATCTCGCCCACGGCCAGTTCATCATGCTGGGCGGGTTCGGCGCGTGGCTTCTGGTGCATGACCTTCACCTCAACCCGATCTTCGGCATTCCGCTGGCGATTCTCGGCGGGATCCTGATCGGCTATCCGCTCTATTACGGCGTGGTGCCGCGCCTGCAGCGCAGCCAGGACCCGGAGATGCTGTCCTTCATCCTGTTCTTCGGCATCGCCCAGATGATCGAGGCGGTGATGCTCCTCATCTTCGGCGCGGACCAGCGCTCGCTGCCCGGTAACGCGCTGGGCTCGGGGAATATCGGCGCGTTCGGCCAGGAATTTCCGGACAGCTGGTGGGTCGCCGCCGCGGTCAGCGTCATCTGTATCGGCGGGCTCTGGCTCTATTTCACGCGCACGCGGCTCGGCTTCGCGACGCGCGCCATCATGGCCGACCGCGACGAGGCGCGCGCGACCGGCATCGATGTCGACAGGGTGTCGGCGATCGCCTTCATGATCGGCCTCTCGCTCGCCGGGATCGCCGGCGTGTTCGTGCCCTACATGGTCGGCTCGGTGTCGCCCTCGATCGGCGACGGGCTGACCACGACATCCTTCGCCATCATCATCATCGGCTCGCTCGGCAATCCGCTCGGCACCGTGGTCGGCGGCCTCGTGTTCGGCGTGGGAACGATGCTGATGCAAACCTATTACGCCTCGTGGTCGAATCTCGTGCCCTATGCGCTGCTCCTCATCATCGTACTGATCCGGCCCTCCGGCCTGCTCGGCAAGGCGGTGCGCAGTGCGTAAGCGGAACAGTACAATGCGTTATCCCGTCGCGGTGCTGGCCATCCTCGCCGCCGCCTTCCTGGTCCTGCCGCATGTCTATGGCAACCAGTCCGTGCTGTTCACCATGATGACGTTCATGGCGCTCGCCCAGGGGCTGAACCTGCTCTACGGCTTCACCGGATATCTGCCGTTCGGCTATGTCGGCTTCTTCGGCACCGGCGCCTATGCCACCTCGCTGCTGGTCACCTTCACCGGCCTGCCGGTGCTGGTCTGCGTGCTTGGCGGCGGGTTGGCGGCGGTCGTGGTCGGGCTCATCCTCGGGCCGCTGCTGCGCCTGTCAGGCGCGTATTTCTCGATCGCCAATCTCGCCGCCTCGCAGATCATCTATTACGTGGTGGCGAACGAGGCGCTCAAGCATGTGACCGGCGGGCCCTATGGCGTGAAGATCGAGCAGGTCTACGCGCCCACGGCGAGCTACGCGACGATGCTGGCGATCCTGCTGCTCGCCACCGGGCTTGCCGCGTATTTCCGCCGCTCGCGCTTCGGGCTCGGGCTGCGGGCGATGCACCAGGACCCGATCAGCGCGGGGCTCGCGGGTGTCAACATCGTGCGCGAGCGCCTCATCGTCTGGCTGGCCTCGGCCGGCATCGCCGGGCTGGTCGGCGGCGCCTATGCGTGGAACCTTTCGGTGTTCTACCCCGACGCGGTGTTCACCCTGCAGATTTCGGTCTTCGCCATCGTCTTCGCCCTGTTCGGCGGGGTGGGCACGGTGATCGGCCCGCTGCTCGGCGCGGCCCTGCTCTATGCGTTCTACGCGGTGATCGGCGTCTCCGCGCCGCAATATTTCGAACTGCTCTACGGGCTGCTGATCGTGCTGCTGGTGCTGTTCCTGCCCAACGGCCTGATGTCGCTGCTGATCCGGAGAAATGTCGATGTCCTCTGAACCGCTGCTCCGGCTGGACGGGGTGAGCAAGCGCTTCGGCGGGCTCACCGTGCTCGACCGGCAGAGTTTCTCGATATCCGAAGGCGAGATTCTCGGCCTGGTCGGCCCCAACGGTTCCGGCAAGACGACAACGATCAACGTCATCTCCGGGGTGCACCAGGCCGATGCCGGGCGCATCCTGTTCGAGGGGCGGGAAATCCAGCGCCTGCCGCTGTTCCGCATCGCCCGGCTCGGCATCAACCGCAGCTTCCAGGTGCCGAAATGCTTCCGCGCGATGCGGGTGCGCGAGAACATCGAGGTTGCCGCGACCTTCGCCGGGCGCGGCGCGGTGGATATTGACGAGATCCTCGCCGGCATTGGGCTCGCCGACCACGCCGACGCGATCGCCGGGGCGCTGACCGTCAACCAGCAGAAGATGCTCGATCTCGGCCGCGCGCTGGCGACCAATCCGCGGCTGCTGCTGATCGACGAGATCGGCGCGGGGCTCAATCCGGCGGAGCTCGGGGGCATCGCCGAGCTGCTGAAATCGCTCGCCGCGCGGGGCATCGCGCTCATCGTCGTCGAGCATCTGCTCGATTTCCTCAACCGCATCACCGACCGGGTGATCGTGCTGGGCGCGGGGCGGATGCTGTTCGAGGGCTCGCTCAAGGCGGCGTCGCGGGACCCGGACGTGGTCGCCGCGTTCATCGGAGGCTGACGGCATGACCCTTCTCGCACTCAAGGGCGTCGAGTCCGGGTATGGCCCGATGCAGGTTCTCTGGGGCATCGACCTCGCGGTGAACGCGGGCGAGACGGTGATCCTGCTCGGCGCCAACAGCGCCGGCAAGACCACGCTGCTGCGCACGATCATCGGCCTGCTGCCCTGCACCGGCGGGACGATCACCTTCGATGGCGAGCCGGTCGGCGCCCTGCCGCCGGACCAGCGCATCCGCCGCGGCATCGCCTTCATGTCCGAACTCGGCGTGTTTCCCGGCCTGACCATCGAGGAGAACATCCGCCTCGGCGGCTATTTCCTCTCGGCCGCCGAGGTGCGGCGGCGCAGCGCCCGGCTCTACGACCTGTTTCCCGCCCTCGCCGGCAAGCGGCGCGACCTCGCCTCCAGCCTGTCCGGCGGGCAGCGCAAGATGCTCGGCATCGCCAAGGTGCTGGTCTGCGAACCGAAGCTGCTGCTGATGGACGAACCCTCGTCCGGCCTCGCGCCGGTCTTCGTCAAGCAGGTGGTCGACGTGCTGAAGACCGCGATCACCGGCGGGATGACGCTGCTGATCGCCGAACAGAACGTCGCCTTCCTGCCGCTGGCCGACCGGGGCTACCTGATCGATGGCGGGCGGGTGCGGCTTTCCGGCACGCGGGCCGAGCTCGAGGCGAGCGACGCCGTGCACGAGGCCTATTTCGGGCTCTGAGCGGCCTGCCTTCGGCCATCTGGCGGTTGCCGCCGGTTGCGTGCATGTTGCACGGCAGCAGAAGGAGGGGCTCCGATGGCCGACACGCACGAGATCGTCCTGCGTCAGATCGAGAATTTCCGCTTCGAGACCGAATTCGGCGGCGGGCTGCCGAAGCTGGTGTCCGACGAGCCGCCGCCGCTCGGCGGCGGGGCGGGGCCGGAGCCGGTGCAACTGCTGCTCGCGGCGGTGGGCTCGTGCATGTCCTCCAGCTTTCATTTCGCGATGACCAAGTTCCGCGAGGCGCCCGGCGCGATCACCACCACCGCGCGGGCCACCGTGGACCGGGACGAGAACCGGCGGCTGCGGGTGCAGGCGATCCAGGTCGCGATCGGGTTTGCCGCCGAGGCGGGGACGATCGGGCATCTCGATCGGATTCTCGGCCAGTTCGAACAGTTCTGCACGGTCGGCGCCTCGGTCGCCCGCGGCATTCCGATCGAGGTGAGCGTGACCGACGGCACCGGTGCCAGGGTCAAGGGCTGAGCCCGTCCAGGCCGGCGAAACCGGCCAGCCGCCTCGGCAATCTCCGGCGAGTTGTCCACAGAAATCTGAATAAGCCTGTGGACAAGCGCGGGGGAAACCGCAAGGACGCTTTCCGCAAGACGCATGTTTGCGATTCCCCGGCGCGCCGGTCCGCCATCTTGCAAGCGCGGGGCAGATGGGCGCAGAACGCACGAATGTCGTCCCTGTCCGCCGATTCCATCCAGCCCGCCCCGCCGGCCGCCGCGCCGGCCAATCCGCGCGACCATGTCGAGAGTTTCGCCCGCGGCCTTGCCATCCTCTGCGCCTTCGGGCCGGACCGGCCGAAAATGACCCTGTCGGACGCCGCCCGCGTCACCGGGTTGCAGCGCTCGGCGGCGCGGCGGTTCCTGCTCACCCTGTGCGATCTCGGCTACGCCGTGCAGACCGACCGGTGGTTCGCGCTCACCCCGCGCGTGCTGGAACTCGGTTACGCCTATCTCGGCAGCCTGCGTTTTCCCGAACTCATCGAACCCTATCTGACCGGGCTGACCCGCGAGCTCGGCGAATCGAGCTCGGCGGCGGTGCTGGACGGGACCGACATCGTGTACGTCGCGCGCTCGGCGGCGCCGCAGCGGCTGATGGCGCTGTCGCTCGGGGTCGGCACCAGGCTGCCGGCGCATGCGACCTCGATGGGCCAGGCGCTGCTCGCCACCCTGAGCGATGACGAGGTGCGCGCCCGGTATGGGCGGGCGCCGTTGCAGGGGTTCACGCCCGCGACCATCACCGATGTCGGCCGGCTGCTCGAACGGCTGGCGACGGTGCGGCGGGACGGGTTCGCGCTGAACGACCAGGAACTCGAATTCGGCCTGCGCTCGGTCGCGGTGGCGGTGCCGGGCAAGGGGCAGCGGCAGGCGGTGGCGCTGAATGTCGCCACCAACGCGGCGCGGGTGTCGCATGAGGAGGTGATGCGCCGCATCCTGCCCGCGATTCGCGAGGCGGCGGCGCAATGCGCGCGGGCGGTCGCCCTGCTCGGCTGAGCGGGCGCGCCTGACGGGATCATCATCGGGACCGGACGAGCGGC
>NZ_AFPR01000118.1:0-7067 GCF_000219295.1 Acidiphilium sp. PM | reverse complement strand
CGGCCGGGCCGAGCGGCTCCGCCTCCTCGCCGGCCGCGCGCGGCGCGAGCGCGAACCCCGCCCCTGCCAGATGCGCCCGCACGATGTCCACCGCCTCGCCGATCCGCGCCGCCACCGGCGCCGACAGCCCGCCGCCATAGGTGTCGAGATCGCAGGGCTGCACGCCGACCAGCACCATCCGCGCCGGCGCCCGCCCCGAAATCTGCGCCAGCGCCAGCACGTCCTGGAAACTCGTCTGGTGCAGGCTCAGCTTCTTCGCGGTCAGGTAGCGCGGCACCTCGTCGTCGGCCGCCACCATCAGCGTCCCCGGCGCCAGCCCGAAATCCACCGCGTCGAGAATGACCAGAAGCCCGGCCTCGCCCACCACCGGCAGCAGCGCCAGCCCCTGCGTCCCGCCATCGACGAGGCGCACCTCCGGCCCGCACGTCCAGCCGGCATTCAGCGCCTCCACCGCGCGCACGCCGAACCCCTCGTCCGCCCAGAGCACGTTGCCGATCCCGAGCACCGTCGCCCCGCGGCTCATTCCCGGTCGTCCTTGAAGAAGCGCCAGCCATTGATCATCGTGCTGATCATCGTCTGCCGCGACATGATGTCCTCCCGCACCGACATGTAGACATGGACCATCGCGAACAGGATCAGGTACCACATCGCCAGGTGATGCCACGTGTGCACCGCCTGGCTGTTGCCGAAGAGCGGCATCACCCAGCTCGTGAACAGCGCAAAGGCCCAGGTGCCATGGCCGGTCCCCTCGCCGAACAGCGCGAAGCCGGTGACGATCTGGAACAGCACGCCGAGCGTGAACATCGCGAACATCGCAAGCTGCGCCAGCGGATTATGCCCGTTCTCCTTGCTCGTCTCGCGTTCGAGGAACAGGTACCAGCGGATCGTCCTGACGAACTCGCGCCGCCACGACCGCCGCCAGACCGCGGGCGCGAAAATCTCCCGCGCATACCGGTTGCCGACGATCGCCCAGTAGATCCGCACCAGCATCGCCACCGCGAACACGTCGCCGGTGATGAAATGGATCGTGCGGATGTCGCCCATCAGGAAATGCTGGCTCGGCTGGCCGACCTGCAACGGCCACAGCGGATCGGCGATCAGGAATCCGGTGATCGACAAAATCACGATCGACAGCGCCATCACCCAGTGCCAGATCCGCACCGGCAACTCGTACACATAGACCGGCGCGCTCACCCGCCTCGCCGTCGCCCCCTGCGCGAGATCCGTAGGCGTCGTCCGCGTGTCTGCCGTCATGGCACGATCCCCGATCCTGTTTCCGACGATCCCTCAGAGCACCTGCACGCGCACCAGCTCGCCGCCATCCGGCGCCATCACATGCGTCGAGCAGGCGAGGCACGGATCGAAACTGTGCAGCGTGCGCAGGATCTCCAGCGGCTGCTCGGCATTGGCGAGCGGCGTGTTGAGCAGCGCCGCCTCGAAGGCGCCGATATTGCCGGCCGGGTCGCGCGGCGAGCCGTTCCACGTCGTCGGCACCACCGCCTGATAGGCCTCGATTTTTCCATTACGAATATGAATCCAGTGCCCGAGCGCCCCGCGCGGCGCCTCCACCAGCCCCACGCCCTTCGCCTCCGCCGGCCAGCTCGCCGGCTCCCATTTCGCCGTGCTCGCGGTGGCGAGATCGCCGGCCTTGAGATTATCCATCAGCTGGTCGTGCAGCCGGCGCATCGCATGCGCCGCCCACGAGGCTTCCAGCCCCCGCGCGGCGGTGCGGCCCAGTGTGGTGAACAGCGCCTCGAAGGGCAGGCCGAGATCCTTCAGCAGCCGGTCGACCGGCTCCTTGAATTCCGCCATCCCCCTGGCGTAGCCGATGGTGAAGCGCGAAAGCGGCCCCACCTCCATCGCATGGCCGCGCCAGCGCGGCGCCTTGATGAAGGAGTATTTCTCCGATTCATCGAGCTGGCGGATATCCGTCCTGGTGCCGACGGTCTTGGCCCCGAGCCGGAAATCCGGATCGGTGATCCCCGACCACGGATGCAGGCCCACGGACTCGTTCGGGTATTTGTACCAGGAATGATCGACGAATTCCTGGATCTGCCCCGGGTCGCGCGCATCCACCTCGTGAATTTCGGCGAGGTTGCCGTTGACGATCGCGCCGCGCGGAATCATCAGGTTCCGGTCCGTCCACGCGTTCGCCTCGAACGGGAACTCGCCGTACGACATCACGTTGCGCCCCGCCAGCCCGCGCCCGTACTGCCAGGTCTTGTAGAACGAGGCGATGGCCTTCAGGTCCGGAATATAGACCTGGTCGATGAACGCGATGGTCTGGTCGATGATCGACGACACCAGATTGAGCTGCACCATGTTCACCGGCGCGCCGGCGGCGAGCGGACCGTCGAGATTGATCGCGCAGGCCATACCGCCGACCAGCCAGTTCGGATGCGGGTTCTTGCCGCCGAACACGGTATGGATCTTGACGATCTCGCGCTGGAAATCGAGCGCCTCCAGATAGTGCGACACCGCCATCAGGTTCGCCTCGGGCGGCAGCTTGTAGGCCGGGTTGCCCCAGTAGCCGTTCATGAACGGCCCGAGCTGGCCCGAGTCCACGAATTTCTGCAACCGCGTCTGCACGTCGCGGAAATAGCCCGGCGAGGAATTCGGCCACGGCGAGATCGACTGCGCCAGCGCGCTCGTCGCCTTCGGGTCGGCCTTCAGCGCGCTCACCACGTCCACCCAGTCCAGCGCGTGCAGGTGGTAGAAATGCACGAGATGATCCTGCGCCCAGAGCGAGGCGGTGATCAGGTTGCGGATCGTGTTGGCGTTGGCCGGAATCCGGATTCCCAGCGCGTCCTCCACCGTCCGCACCGAGGCGAGCGCATGCACCCCGGTGCACACGCCGCAGATCCGCTCGCAGAACGCCCAGGCATCCCGCGGGTCGCGCCCCTTCAGGATCACCTCCAGCCCGCGCCACATCGTCCCCGAGGAGACCGCGTTGCGGATCACGTTGTTCTCGTCGAGATTCACCTCGCAGCGCATGTGCCCCTCGATCCGCGTCACCGGATCGACCACCATGCGCTTGCCGCCCGCATCGAGCGTGAAGCCGTTCGGCGTGCTGACGCTGGTCACGGCCTGTCTCCTTCATCGCCGCTGTGTCGTGCCGCATCGTCGGGATGCGGCTTGCCCCGCATGTGCTTGACCACACTCGCCCCCGCATGCGCGAGAATGCCCGCCCCCGCGGCGCCCGCGACCACCGCGCCCACCTCGTCCGCCGTCGCCTCGATGCCGAATCCCGCGCCGATATGCGAAAGCCGCTGGTAGAACGGGCCATTATCCCAGAAATTGTCCTCGGCGCAGCCGATGCAGCCATGCCCGGACTGGATCGGGAACGACACCCCGCCATTCCACCGCGTCGTCGAGCAGGCGTTGTAGGTGGTCGGCCCCCGGCAGCCCATCTTGTAGAGGCAATAGCCCTCGCGCGCCCCCTCGTCGTCCCAGGTCTCGACGAACTCGCCGGCGTCGAAATGCGGCCGCCGATAACATTTGTCGTGGATCCGCTGACCATAGAACATCAGCGGCCGGCCCCGCGCGTCCAGCTCCGGCAGCCGCCCGAACGTCACCATGTAGGTGATCACGCCGGTCATCACCTCCGCGATCGGCGGGCAGCCCGGCACCTTGATGATCGGCTTGCCGGTGATCACCTTGTCGATCGGCGTCGCCGCGGTCGGGTTCGGCCGCGCCGCCTGCACGCATCCCCACGAGGCGCAGGCCCCCCAGGCGATCACCGCCATCGCATCCGCCGCCACCGCCTTGAGCTTCTCGACGAAGGGCTTGCCGCCGACGATGCAGTACATGCCGTCCTCGTTCAGCGGCGGGTTGCCCTCCACCGCCAGAATGTAACGGCCCTTGTACTTCCTTGGAATTTCATCGAGGATCGACTCCGCCTGGTGCCCGGCCGCCGCCATCAGCGTGTCGTCGTAATCGAGCGAGATCATCTTCAGGATCACATCCCGCGCCAGCGGATGGCCCGAGCGGATGAACGATTCCGAACAGCACGTGCATTCCAGCCCATGCATCCAGAGCACCGGAATCCGCGGCTTCGTCTCCATCGCATGCGCGATCCGCGTCGCATAAACGGGGTCGAGCCCGAGTGCCGCGGCGGTCAGGCTGCAGAATTTCAGGAACGAGCGGCGGCTGGTTCCCTGCGCGCGCATCAGCTCGTAGAAGGTTCGCGACTCGTCCTGCATGACAGGTCCTCCTCGCCCCGGCGCCACTGGGCTGGTTCTGCCGAAGTGTTTTCTGTTCGACCCAATAATGACGTCATGTTGCGGCCGGCACAGCGAACCTTCATTGATCTAGGTCAAGCCCCGCCAACGCGGAATGGCGTAATGACGTCGCCATGGACAACAGGATGCCCGACCGATCCCCGTCCCACCTCGCCGATGCGGCGAAGGTCTTCGCCGCGATCGACCGCCAGGACGCCGCCGCCTTCGCGTCGCTCTTCGCCAATAACGGCATGTTTGTCTTCGGCAATGCCGCCCCCGTCATCGGCCCCGCCGCCATCCGCGCCGCGGTCACGGCATTCTTCGCCGCCATCCGCGAATTGCGGCACGACATCATCGATGTCTGGCATGTCGGCGATTCCGTCATCACCCAGCTCACCGTGCTCTACCGCCGCCGCGACGGATCGGTGGTCTCCCTTCCGGCCGCCACCATCTGGCGCGTCTCCGATCTCGGCATCACCGACTACCGCATCTACGCCGACCTCGCCCCGCTCGTCGCCCCGTCGGACTGACGGCGCGTCATGGCCTCCTGCCGGATCGAGCGGCGCCTCGCGATCCCGGTCGCCGCGGCCTACGACCTGATCGCCGACATCGAATCCTATCCCCGCTTCGTCCCCTTCTGGCTCTCCGCGACCATCCTCGAGCGCACCGCGCGCCGGATGACGGTGCGCCAGGCGGTCAGCATCATGGGCCTGCGGATGGACTTCGTCTCCGCCGCCACCCTCGACCCGCCGCACCGCATCGCCATCCGTTCGGCCTCGCACCCCTTCCGCGATTTCGCCCTGTCCTGGTCGCTGCGCGAGATGCGCCCGGCGGCAACGCTGATCCGCGCCGAACTCGCGGTCGAATTCGACTCCCGCCCGCTCGATGCGATGGCATCGCGCCTCGTGCCGGTGCTGCTCTGGCGGGTGGTCGCGGCGTTCGAGCGGGAGGCGAGGGGCCGCGCCGCTCACCCCGCGAGAAGATAGGCGAGCGCCAGCAGCAGCCCGGTCGCCAGGTGCACGCCGATGGTGATCGCGTTCACCCCGAGCAGCTCGAACGGCAACCGCGCCCGCTCGCCCGGCGCCGCCCGCCAGCGCCGCACCCACAAGCTCCCCTTGCGCGCCGCGACGAGGGCGAGCGGCAGCGGCAGCAGCGCGAGGAACGCATATCGTGTCGCCAGCGCCGGATCGGCCCGCCCGATCAGCCCGAGCAGCGCGATCAGCCCGAACCCCGCGGCATCCAGCGCCAGATAGGCGCGGAACGGCCGCCGGAAATCGATGTCGCCGCCCGCCGTCTCCGCCAGCCGCACCACCCAGGTCCGCTTGCCCGCCGCCGCGTCGGCCGGCGCGTCCTGGAACTGGTTGATCCACAGGATCAGCAGCACGAACACCGAAACCGGCAGGGCGGCCAGCAGCCCCACCAGCCAGGGCACCGGCACGTGCATCGCGCTGGCCAGCACATAGGCGGTGCCGAGCACGATCACCGGCCCGAAGCCGAGCGGCACCGCGACCTCGCCGAGCCCGCGATAGCTCAGCCGGAACGGTCCCATGGTATACATGATGCCGAGTGCGCAGCCGATCACGCCGAAGCCGAGCAGCGGCGTCGGCGCCAGCGCGTGGCCGGCGAGTGCCGCGTTGATGTGCAGCCCGATCGCGACCGTGCCGCCGAAGCAGATCGCGCTGCCCAGCAGCACCTTCCACGCCGCCACCATCCCGAGCTGGATCGCCCGGCTGCCCCCGGTGAACGGATTGCCGCCAACCTCGTTGCCCTCGTCGGCCCCGGTCTCGTGGTCGCCGTAATCGTTGATCAGGTTCGTCCCCGCCGCCGCCAGCAGAACGCCCGCGATGCACCAGAGGAACAGCGCCCACGGCCAGTCCGCCCCGGTCCCGGCGCGCGCTATCGCGAACCGCGCCACCGCCCCGCCCAGCAGCACCGGCACGATCGCGGCGGTGAAGAACGGTGCCCGCACGGTGCGGATCCACAGCCGCATCCACCCGCCGAGATCGTCCAGCGCCAGCCGCGCGTCGCTGCGCCGGTTCTGCGGCAGCGCCTGCCAGGCGAAGCGCGGCGTCGCCATCCGGTCCACCAGCGCGAGCCGCGTCGGCCGCAGCCGGTAGCAGGCAAATTCTCGCGCCGCCGCGTCATCCGGCCCGGCCCCGCCATGCAGCGCCGCCAACACCCGCCCCCGCGCCGCCGCCTCCCGCAGCTCGACGCAGAAGCCCGTGACCTCCAGCAGGAGCGAAAATAACGGATCGTCAGTCTCGACGATCGCCTGCGCCCGCGGATTGATCGACAGCAGGGCGGTGAGGCGCGAGGCGCGATGGGCGGCGAAGACGAGGTCCTCCCCATCCCGCGCGCAGAGCAGCGGTGTTGCCGACGGGTTGCCGTCGATCGCGCCGGCGATCACCATCCGCCGCGCCTTGTCGAACAGTTGCGCGGTCAGCGCCTGGTCCGCACTCGCCCGCTCCGCGTTGCCGCCGAGGCGCATGGCGCCGAACTGGTCCATCCCGGCCTCCCGTCGTCCCGAATTCCGCGCTCAGCCGCACATGCCGTTCAGATTGACCGGCGCCGTTCCGGCCGGCGCCTTCGGTGCCGCCTGCGGCGCGGCGGGGGCCGCCTCGGGTGCGGCCGGGGCCGGCGCGATCGGCGTCGCCACGATCTCGGGGCAGAGGTTGAGCGCCCGCACCATCGCCGCCTGGTCCGGCCGCGCCGCCGCCGCCTCCAGCGCCTGTCCCCACGCCGCGAGCCCGCCCGTCATCGCCCGCGCCATCACCCCCGAGGCCCGCAGCATCACCGCCGCCTCGGCCGCCTTGTCCGTGGCGTTGCCATACAAGATCACCTGCGGCG
>NZ_AFPR01000119.1:0-14241 GCF_000219295.1 Acidiphilium sp. PM | reverse complement strand
GCGTCCACGCCGCTTTCGGCCACATGAAGGTCTTGTAGTAGAAGCCGGCGGGGATGAATTTCCAGAACAGGTCGGTGAGGCCGGCGAAGTCGCGTTCGAGCGAGGGGGAGCGGTTCTGGCTTTCGGCGACCAGGCCATCATGCAGGACGACCTGGGTGGCGCGCAGGTTGGGGGTGTAGTGCCCCTCGTCGCGGCCGACGCCGACCAGGGCGTTCGGCTCCTCGGCGCCGGCGGTCAGGATGCCGCGCGGACGGTGATACTTGAAGGAACGGCCGACCAGGTGGACGCCGTTGGCGAGCAGGGCCGAGGCCAGCGTGTCGCCCGGATGGCCGGCATAGGCGCGGCCGTCGAAACGGAAGGCGAGGGTGCGGGAGCGGTCGATCCGCCCGCCCTCGGCAAGCCGGAAGCTCTGGCTCATCGTGCGGCTCCGCGGTCGATCATGTCGGTGTAGGTGTTGCGGCGGAGGTTGAAGAAGCGGCCGCAGCCATGGGCGTGGCGCCAGCGTTCCTCGAAATCGCCGCGGGCGTTGCGGCGGATGTAGAGATAGTCGGTCCAGCCCGCGTCATCGACGGCGCGCGGGTCGGCGGCGCGGACGCGGTGGGCCTCGCCGCCATAGGCGAACTCGATTTCCGGACGGTCGCCGCAATGCGGGCAGGGGATCAGCAGCATGGCGGGACTCCTCAGTGCGCGACCGCGGCGGCGGCGGCCTCGTCGATCAGCCGGCCCTCGGCGAAACGCTCGAGGCTGAAGGGCGCGTTGATCGGGTGCGGTTCGTCGCGGGCGATGGTGTGGGCGAAGAGATCGGCGGAGCCTGGCGTGGCCTTGAAGCCGCCGGTGCCCCAGCCGCAATTGACGTAGAGGCCGGGGACCGGCGTTTTCGCGATGATCGGCGAGCGGTCCGGCGTGACGTCGACGATGCCGCCCCAGTTGCGCAGCATGCGCATGCGGCGGAACATCGGGAACAGCTCGCAGATCGCCTCCAGCGTGTGCATCGAGATGTGCAGCGCGCCGCGCTGGCTGTAGGAGATGTAGGCATCCGTGCCGGCGCCGATGACCAGCTCGCCCTTGTCCGACTGGCTGATATAGGCGTGGATCGTGTTCGACATGACGACGCAGGGAAAGCACGGCTTCACCGGCTCGGAGACCAGCGCCTGCAGCGGGAAGCTTTCGAGCGGCATGCGCAGCCCGGCCATCGCCATCACCACCGAGGTGTTGCCGGCGGCGACCACGCCGACGCGCTTCGTCGCGATCGGGCCGCGGGTGGTCTGCACGCCGCTGACGCGGCCGGAGGCGTCGCGGTCGATGCCGGTGACCTCGCAGTTCTGGATGATGTCGACGCCGAGGGCGCTGGCGGCGCGGGCATAGCCCCAGGCGACGGCATCGTGCCGCGCCGTGCCGCCGCGCCGCTGCAGCGCGCCGCCGGTGACCGCGTGGCGCATGCCGGGGGCGATGTTCAGCGGCGGGCAGAAGGCCTTCGCCTGTTCGGGGGTGAGCCATTCGTTGTCGACGCCGTTGAGGCGGTTGGCGTGGACGTGGCGGCGGAAGACCTGTTCGTCGTGCACGTTGTGGGCGAGCATCAGCACGCCGCGCTGCGAGAACATGACGTTGTAGTTCAGGTCGGCCGAGAGGCCTTCCCAGAGCTTCAGCGCGTGGTCGTAGAGCGCGGCGCTTTCGTCGAACAGGTAGTTCGAGCGGATGATGGTGGTGTTGCGGCCGGTGTTGCCGCCGCCGATCCAGCCCTTTTCCAGCACGGCGATGTTGCGCATGCCGTGCTTGCGGGCGAGGTAGTAGGCGGTGCCGAGGCCGTGGCCGCCGCCGCCGATGATGACCGCGTCATAGCCGGGCTTCGGGGCGGCATCGCGCCACTGGGCCTGCCAGCCGGCCTGGCCGTCGAGCGCGCGCCTGATGAGGGCAAGGGCGGAAAAACGCTGCATTCAAAACTCCTGTCGGCAGTGACAATGCCATGCCGGACCGCGCCGCACATCGCGCGATACGCCGCCGGGGTTGTATCGAAGCGACATGCGTCTGATCATTTCCGCCGTGCCGCTCACCGGCTGTCAGCGCTGGGCGGTTTGCCAGCGTTCGGCGCGATGGAACGGCGCGTTGCTCGGCGGCAGCGGGTCGCGGCCGCGGATGTGGTCGGCCGCCTTCTCGCCGATCATGATGGTGGGCGCGTTGAGATTGCCGTTGGTGATGCGCGGCATGATCGAGGAATCGGCGACGCGCAGGCGCTCGACGCCGATGACGCGGGTTTCGGGATCGACCACCGCGAGCGGATCGGCGGCATCGCCCATGCGGCAGGTGCCGCTGGGGTGGTAGGCGCTTTCGACGGCGCCGCGGATGAAGGCGTCGATCTCCGCATCGGTGGTGACATCGGCGCCAGGGGCGATTTCGGCGCCGCGAAAGGGAGCGAAGGCCTCCTGCGCGAAGATCTCGCGGGTGAGGCGCACGCAGGCGCGCATGTCCGCCCAGTCCTGCTTCTCGCTCATGTAGTTGAAGAAGATCCGCGGCGGGGTCGCCGGATTGCGGTCGCGCAGGCGGACCCAGCCGCGGCTGTTCGAGCGCATCGGGCCGACATGGGCCTGGAAGCCGTGCTGGGTGGCGTGGGCGCGGCCATCGTAGCGGATGGCGACGGGGAGGAAGTGATACTGGATGTCGGGGTATTCGACGCCGGGGCGCGAGCGGATGAAGCCGCAGCTCTCGAAATGGTTGGTGGCGCCGAGACCGTCGTGGAACAGCAGCCAGCGCAGGCCGATCATCGCCTTGGCGAGCGGGTTCATCGCCGAATACAGCGTGATCGGCCGGGTGCAGGCGACCTGGAAGTAGAATTCGAGGTGGTCCTGCAGGTTCTCGCCGACACCGGGACGGTCGGCCACGACGTCGATGCCGAGCGCGGCGAGTTCGGCGGCGGGGCCGATGCCGGACCGCTTGAGCAGTTGCGGCGAGTTGATGGCGCCGGCGGCGAGGATCACCTCGCGGCGGGCGCGGGCGACGATGTCCTGCCCGAAGCGGCGATAGGCGACACCGCTGGCCGCCTTGCCGGCGAAGACGATGTGCGAGACCAGGCTGCGCGCGTGCAGGGTGAGGTTGGGGCGGTTGAGGATCGGCCGTAGATAGGCGTTCGCCGTGCTCCAGCGGCGGCCGCGATGGACGGTCATGTCCATCCGGCCGAAGCCTTCCTGCTGGTAGCCGTTGACATCGTCGGTGACGGGGTAGCCGGCCTGGCGCCCGGCCTCGATGAAGGCGCGGTAGAGCGGGTTGGCGAGGCGGCCGTAGCTGGTGTGCAGCGGGCCGGAATCGCCGCGATAGGCGTCGCCGCCCTCGGCACGGGTTTCGGCGCGGCGGAAATAGGGCAGCACGTCGCGCCAGCCCCAGCCGCGCGCGCCCATTTCCTCCCAGTGCTCGAAATCCATCGCGTTGCCGCGGATGTAGACGAGGCCGTTGATCGAGGAGGAGCCGCCGAGCACCTTGCCGCGCGGCGTGTGCATCCGCCGCCCGCCGAGATGCGGCTCGGGCTCGCTGTGATAGCCCCAGTCGTACTTCCTGGTGTTCATCGGGATCGACAGCGCGCTCGGCATCTGGATGAAGGGCGAGCGGTCGGAGCCGCCGAATTCGAGCAGCAGCACGGTGGCGCTGCCATCCTCGGTGAGGCGGTTCGCCATCGCGCAGCCGGCGGAACCGGCGCCGACGATGATGTAGTCGTATTCGCTGGGCATTTTCTAACGCCTCGTCAGTAAGGGGAGTCCACGGGCGCAAGGGCGACGTAGACGCTCTTGATCTCGGTATAGGCGTCGATCGCGGCGCGGCTGTTCTCGCGGCCGTAGCCGGACTGCTTCATGCCGCCGAAGGGAAGCTCGATCGGTGTGATGTTGTAATGATTGATCCAGCAGGTGCCGGCTTCAAGGCGGGCGACGAGCGTGTGGGCGCGGGCGAGATCGCGGGTGAAGACGGCGGCGGCGAGGCCGTAGGGGGTGGCGTTGGCGCGGGCGATGGCGTCGTCCTCGTCGTCGAAGGCGAGGACCGACATCACGGGGCCGAAGATTTCCTCGCGCGCGATCGTCATGCCATCGGCGCAGCCGGCGAAGATGGTGGGTTCGATGAAGGTGTTGCCGGCGGGAACGCCCTCGGTGCGGCGCTTTCCGCCGCAGACGAGGCGCGCGCCCTCGCGAAGGCCGGCCTCGATGAAGCCCATGACGCGGTCGGCGTGTTCGGGCGAGATCAGCGCGCCGATCTCGGTGGCGGGATCGAGCGGATCGCCGATGACGAGGCGCTGGGCGCGGGTGGCGAGGGCTTCGACGAAACGGTCGTGCACCGAGCGGTGGACGAAGACGCGCGTGCCGTTCGAGCAGATTTCGCCGGAGGAGTAGAAATTCGCCAGCATCGCGGCGGCGGCGGCGCTGTCGAGATCGGCATCGGCGCAGACGATGAGCGGGGATTTGCCGCCGAGTTCGAGGGTGACGCGCTTGAGGCTGGCCGCGGCTTCGGCGGCGACGGCTTTGCCGGTGGGGACCGAGCCGGTGAGCGAGATTTTCGCGACGTCGGGGTGGCGGACGAGGGCGAGGCCGGTTTCGCCGAAGCCGTTGACGACGTTGAACAGCCCGTCCGGCAGGCCGGCCTCGCGGTAGATCGCGGCGAGTTCGAACGCGGTCAGCGGGGTTTGCGGCGCGGGCTTGAAGATCACCGCGTTGCCGCAGGCGAGG
Source organism: Acidiphilium sp. PM (assembly GCF_000219295.1). Classification (NCBI taxonomy): domain Bacteria; kingdom Pseudomonadati; phylum Pseudomonadota; class Alphaproteobacteria; order Acetobacterales; family Acidocellaceae; genus Acidiphilium; species Acidiphilium sp. PM. The sequence goes on along the minus strand of NZ_AFPR01000119.1, from coordinate 9,541 downwards.
GCGGGGGCGGATTTCCAGCAGGCGATCTGCAGCGGGTAGTTCCAGGCGCCGATCGCGGCGACGACGCCGAGCGGCTCGCGCCTGGTGTAGCCGAAGGCGGCGGGCCCGAGATCGACCGACTCGCCGGTGATCGAGGCGGCGAGACCGCCGAAATATTCGAGGCATTCGGCGCCGGAAATGACATCGACAACGCTGGTTTCGGCGATCGGGCGGCCGGTATCGAGCGTTTCGGTGCGGGCGAGTTCGTCGTTGCGTTCCCGCAATATCGACGCGGCGCGCAGCAGGATGCGCCCGCGTGCCGCCGCGGGGGTGGCGGCCCAGGCGCGCTGGGCCTCGCGCGCGGCGGCGACGGCGGCGGCGACCGTTTCGGCGTCGGCGATCTCGATCTCGGCCAGCACGCCGCCGGTGGCAGGGTTGCGGGTTTCGAAACGCGCGAGGCCGGCGCGCGACCACGGGCCGCCGGCGATGAAGTTGCGGCGGGGTTCGCCTGTCATGGCAGGGCTCCGGTTCAGCTGGGGGCGAGGGCGGGGGTGGGGCTCGCGTCGGTCATCGTGGCGCGGCCGGCATGGGTGAGGGCGTCGAGCACCTCGTTGGCGCCGCACCAGCCGACGATGCAGCCGTCTTCGGCGACCAGCACGGGATGGCCGCTGCGCTGGCGCTGCTCGACGACATCCTTCAGCAGATGCGTGGTCTCGACGATGCCGACGGCACCTTCCGGTGTCGCGGTTTCGCCATCGACCGGATGGACGGCGATCGCCGCGCCGTTGCAGGAAAGACCGTCCAGCGTGCCGTCGGGGCGGAGCGAGAGGCGGTAGTGCGAGCGGTCGTCGGTGAAGCTGAATTGGGCACCCTGGGCATCGTCCCCGGTATCGAGCGGGCGCATCAGCGAGGCGGCGCGGATGGCGGTGAGCGGGTTCATGTGGCGGACGAATTCGGCGACATAGTCGGTGGCGGGACGCAGCACGATGTCTTCCGGCGCGCCGACCTGGATCACCCGGCCGTCCTTCATGATCGCGATGCGGTTGCCGAGTTTCAGCGCCTCGTCGAGATCGTGGGTGACGAAGATGATCGTCTTGTGCATGCTCTGCTGCAGGGAGAGCAGCTCGTCCTGCAGCTTGTTGCGGATCAGCGGGTCGAGCGCGGAGAAGGGCTCGTCCATCAGCAGGATGTCGGGGTCGGTGACGAGGGCGCGGGCGAGGCCGACGCGCTGCTGCATGCCGCCAGAAAGCTCGTGCGCGTGTTTCTCCGCCCAGGGCAGCAGGCCGACGAGATCGAGCCAGCGGTCGACCGCCTCGCGGGTTTCGGCGGCGCCGGTGCGGCGCAGTTCGAGGCCGAGTTCGACATTGCGGCGGACGGTGCGCCAGGGCAGCAGGGCGAATTGCTGGAAGACCATCGAGACCGCGCGGTTGCGCAGGGCGCGCAGCGCGGCCGGGGCGGGGTTGGTCATGTCGACCGTCTGGTCGCCATGGCGGATCAGGATGCGGCCGCGGGAAATCCGGTTCAGGCCGTTGACCGCGCGCAGCACGGTGGTCTTGCCCGAGCCGGACAGGCCCATGATGACGAAGATCTCGCCTTTCGCGATTTCGAGATTCACATCGGCGGCGCCGACGACAACGCCGGTGGACTCGATGATGTCGGCGCGGGTCTTGCCGGCATCGAGCATGGCGGTGGCGGCGGCGAGCCGGGTGCGGCCGGCACGGCCCTCGCCGGGCGGGAAGAGAATGTCGACATTCTCGAAACGCGCTGCGAATTCGGTGCTCATGCGTTTTCGCGCTCCGGCCGGAACACCCGATCGAGGATGACCGCCACGATGACGATGGCGAGACCGGAGGTGAAGCCCCGGCCGATCTGCACGGTTTCCATGGCCTCGACCACGGGTTCGCCGAGACCGCCGGCGCCGACCAGCGCGGCGATGACCACCATCGACAGGCTCAGCATGATGACCTGGGTGAGACCGGCGAGGATCGTCGGCATGGCCGCCGGGATCTCGACCTTCCAGAGCAGTTCCCAGGGCGAGGCGCCGAAGGCCTGGCCCGCCTCGATCAGCGGGCGGGGGACGTTGACGATGCCGACATAGGTGAGGCGAACCGGGGTGGGCACCACGAAGACGACCGTCGAGATCAGGCCGGGCACGCTGCCGAGGCCGAAGAGCACCAGCGTCGGGATCAGGTAGACGAAGGTGGGCAGCGTCTGCATCAGGTCCAGCACGGGGCGCAGGATTCGGTAGAGCGTCGGGTGGTGCGCGGCGGCGACGCCGAGCGGCACGCCGATCAGCATGCAGGCGAGGGTGGCGTAGGCGACCAGCGAGAGCGTCTCGATCGTCCGGCCCCAGTAGCCCTGGTTGAGCACGAAGGTGAGCGCGATCAGCACGAACAGCGCGAGCTTCCAGGATTTCTTGAAATACCAGGTCAGTCCGGCAAAGATCACGATCAGGATGAGCGGCGAGACCCAGTTGAGCGCGCCGGTCGTGTTGTCGAGCAGGAAACCCAGCACATCCGAAAGGACGTTGAAGAATCCCTGGAAGTTGTTTTTCAGCGCGTCGATCGCCGCCGTCGCCCATGCCCCGAGGGGGATGACATGGTGGACGATCCAGTGCTGGACGCCATCTAGCCCGTTCATCGGTCAGCCTCCGTGATCCGGCGCGCGGTGGAGGGCCGCCGCGCGCCGGAGGTTCACCCGTTTCAGTCCGACTTCAGGCTGGCGAGCACCGCCGCCGCGCCCGGCTTGCCGTCGACCGTGGTGACGCCGTCGAGGGTTTTCTTGACCCAGGCGGGATGCGCCTTCAGCCAGGCGGCGGCGACGGCGGGGGCCTCCTGATGCTTGACCTGGACGTCGTACATCATCTTGTTCTCGTCGCCGACCGACAGGTAGAAATGGTGCAGCAGGACGCCGACATTCGGGCAGTCCTTGGCGTAGTTGTGGCGCGTGTTGATGTAGAGCGTCGCCTCGCCTTTGTGAGGACCGAAATAGTCCCGGCCGCCGGTGAGGTAGTTGATGTGGAACTCGACGTTCATCGGCTCGGGTTCCCAGCCGAGGAAGACGATGTCCTTCTTCTTCGGGTATTTGCGGGCGACCTCGGCGAGCATGCCGGCCTCGCTCGACTGCACGAGATGGAACTTGCCGAGGTCGAACTTGTTCGCCTTGATCATGGCGAGGATATGCAGGTTGCCGTCGTTGCCCGGCTCGATGCCGTAGATCTTGTAGTTCAGTTCCTTGGCGAACTTGTGGATGTCGGCGAAGGTCTTCAGGCCCTTCTCGTAGAGGTAGTGCGGCACCACGAGCGTGTATTTGGCGTGCTTGAGGTCGGGGCCGATGACGTCGATCTCGTGCTTCTTCTCGTAGGGCGTGGTGGTCGGGTTCTGCGACGGTGTCCAGTTGTCGAGGAAGACGTCGATCTTGCCGTTGCTGAGACCGGCATACATCACCTCCAGCGAGTAGAGGTTGATGTCGGTCTTGTAGCCGAGCGCCTGGGCGACCGTCGAGAAGACCGCGTTCTGGACCACATTGTCGGTCCAGCCGATATTGGCCATGCGGATCGTCTTGCACGAGGCGGGAACCGCCGCGTGGGCGATGCCCAGACTCATCGTGATTGACGCCAGCGCTGCGCCGATTGTGTATTTTTTCATTGTTTTCCTCTGCTCCGTTGAAAGTCCCTGTTGCGGTCCCGCGACCGGCCTGTCCCTGCCCTGTCCCTGGAATTTTTCATCGTTCTTTCATGCGTATAGCGTATGATAGACGACGGACTGTCTTGCATGGAACCGACGCCGGGCTTGCATGGTTCCGTTTGTGCGGCGCACCCTTCAGTGGGGCGGCGCGGCCGAGGAGAGATTCACGATGACGACGCCGGCGGCGATGACGGCGATGCCGAACATCGTGGCGGGGGACAGCGACTGTCCGAACCGGAGCCAGCCGACGGCGCTGATGAGCACGATGCCCGCGCCGCTCCAGATCGCGTAGACGACGCCGATCGGCATCGTCCTGACGATGATCGCAAGGAGGTAGAAGGCGGCTGCGTAGAACATCAGCGTGCCGATCGTCTGGACCGGCAGGGTGAAGCCGTCGGAGGCCTTCAGGAACGACGTTCCCGCCACCTCGCACGCGATCGCGATGGCGAGCAGGAAGTAGGACTTGAGCTCGTTCATCCCGCCGATGATCGACGCAAAGCGGGGGGCGGTCAACCCGCGACGACGCCGGAAAGGCCCGCGACGGTTTGACATCATCGCGGAATTGCTGGAAATTTCAGGAAAATCGGGAAGCGGAATAATGACGGGTGCGACGGCCGACGCCGCGCGATCCGGACTCGTTTCGCTTTGAGAACGAAATTTTGCGGCGCGGCATTTTGTCGCGCGGGGAGGAAATGTCGGATCTGAACAAGCGAAACAGCGATTCGATTCAAGACGTGGCGATGTACACGTAGAATTTATACAATTGCGAAAAGATCGAATAATCGCGGAAGAAAATGAACAGGGATTGACGTTGGAGGTGAGAGCCGCAGGATTTCCGTCTCTCGTGCACGGCGGTGTTTCATGGCTGGTGGCGCGGGGTTTTGCGAACATGGACGTCTTGCGAAAATCGTTTCCTTGAGCGGTGGAACTGCCATTCGGCCGACAGCCCGATGACCTGGTTTCGGGAGGGAGAATGGTTGTGCCCGGCGAGATGCCGTTGCGATGCGCATCTGCGACGCGCGCCGCCGCTCGGCGCAATGCCAGTCACGACAGAGACCGAAGATTTTCCAACAACAACAGGGTAGTGCAATGAGAACGAAAAGACTGATCGACCGGAAGCTTCTCGCCGGAGCCAGCGTGCTGGCGCTGATGGCCTTCGCATCGCCGGCCTTCGCGATGAACCTGCCGTCGCCGCAGAAATTCGAGGCCGGGCCGCTCGGAACGCTTGATGTGAGCGGCGGGTTCAGCGGGTATTTTTATGCGTTGTCGGGTGCGAGCAATACAAATCCTCTTGGTATCAGAAAATCGGCCGGGGCCGAGGCTCGGGTTCTCGATCTGACGGTCAAGAAATCGAGCGGCCCATTTCAGTTCACCATCGAGGTGAAGCCGTATGCGTCGCTCTATTTCGGCGTTCAGCCCTCGCAGATGACGGCGAAGACATTCACGCTTGGGCCGCTTTATGCCGCCTATGGGACGTGGGCGCCGACTTCGAACTTCAGCATTTCGGTTGGCCAGGTCTATTCGACGGAAGGCTGGGAATCCTCGACCGACTGGCAGAATGCCAACCTGATCGACTCGCCGCTCTACTACGTCGAGAACTCGTCCAGTCGCGGCGTGCAGGTCAACTACACCTATGGCAAGCTTTCGGCGACGCTGACCTTCGGCGACGGCTTTGATTCCGGCGTGTTCAATACGTTCCAGGAACTGGTGACGTATTCGTTCGACAGCAACAATGCGCTGTCCCTTTACGGCACTCAGAATGTGGGGACGACCGGACCGAATACCTACGCATACGGTCAAGGCACGACGGGGACGCCAAATATCCTGAATGGAGTCTACCAAGGATACAATGCGGCCTATGTGAATTCGGATATGTTCGGCGGCTATTATGACTACACCAACGGCAACCTGAACGTGGTACCCGAGGTGCAGTATGTCTACTCCAAACCCAACAGCCGGGTGGGGCTGACGAAGTTCACAAGCAATTTCGGCGCCGAGGTCATCACCAACTACCAGTTCGGCAAGTCGCCCTGGTCCCTCGGCAGCATGGTGTTCTACTACAAGAATATCGGGCCGCAGGCCTGGTATCTGAACGCCAACTCGTCCGGCTTCGGCATCGGCGTCACCCCGTCCTGGATCAAGGGGCACTTCTTCGTCCGCGGCGAGGTGGGACTGTTGCACCTGACCAATCTAGGCACCGGTGGTACCGGCGGCTTCGGCGCCAACGGCACCGACCGCAACCAGGTGATGAGCGTGCTCTCCGCCGGTATCGTGTTCTGATGCTTCTCGTTTCACGAAACCTTCACATCCGGCCGCCCTCGTGGCGGCCGGACATTATGGGCGGGGCCGCCGCCTCGGGTTATATGGTCGCCGCCGCATCGGCAGCGCGCTCGGGCGCGGGCCGGTCGAGGACGTAAGGAAGCAAGGAAGAAAGACATGGCCGACCTGATCTCATCGCCGCGCCGCACATTCCTCAAACTCGCCGGCGCCGGGCTCGGCGCGGGCCTGCTGCCCGCCGCGGGCCGCGCCGCATCGCCCGCGCTGGTGAGCGCCGCGAAGCACGAGGGGCAGCTCAACACCATCGCGCTGCCGCCGGACTGGGCGAATTACGGCGAGATCATCGCGACGTTCCAGAAGAAATACGGGATCACCATCCACAACGCGGCGCCGGATGACAGCTCGGCGCAGGAATTGCAGTCGATCCGCTCGCTCAAGCACCAGTCGCGCGGGCCGGACGTGGTCGATGTCGGCCCGGCCTTCGCGCTGAACGGCGCGCAGGAAGGGCTGTTCCGGCCCTACAAGGTCGCGACCTGGGACAGCATTCCGGCCTCGATGAAGGACCCGAACGGGCTGTGGTACGGCGACTATTTCGGCCTGGTGTCGTTCGGCATCAACCGCTCGGTCTCAAAGGCGGTGCCGCATGACTGGGCCGATCTGAAGAAGCCGGAATTCAAGGGCATGGTCGCGCTGAACGGCAGCCCGCTCGGCGCCGGGGCGGCGTTCGCCGCGGTGGTGGCGGCGGCACTCGCCAATGGCGGCTCGCTCGACAACATCATGCCGGGCATCGAGTTCTTCGCCGATCTCGCCAAGCGCGGCAATTTCAACCCCTCGGCCGCGACGGCGGCGAGCCTCGTCTCTGGCCAGACGCCGGTGGTGATCAACTGGGATTACCTGAACCTCGCCCAGGCGAAGAAGGCGAAGGGGATGACGCCGATCGACACGGTCATTCCCGAGGAGGCGACGCCGTATGGCGCGTTCTACTGCCAGGCGATCAGCAAGTTCGCGCCGCACCCGAAGGCGGCCGAGCTGTGGCAGGAGTTCATCTATTCCGACGAGGGGCAGCTTCTCTATCTCAAGGGCTTCGCCCATCCGGCGCGGTTCTCGGCGATGGCGAAGGCGGGGGCCATTCCGAAATCGCTGATGGCGGAACTGCCGCCGGCCAAGCCGTATGGCGAGGCGGTGTTCGCCAACGACGCGCAGACGAAGAAGGCGCAGCAGCTGCTGGCGGCCAACTGGACGAAGCTCGTCAAGGCGTGAGTTTCCGGTTCAAGGCCGGCGAGGGCGGCGGGCTGACGCTCGCCTTCGTCGGCCCGCTCGTCGTTTACGTGATCGCCTTCCTCGTGCTGCCGACGCTGATGCTGCTGGCGGAGGCGTTCTCGGGCAAGCACGGGCTGACGCTGAAATATGTCGCTGCGCTGGGCCAGGGGCAGACGGTGGTCGCGTTCCGCAACTCGCTCGTGCTGTCGGCGCTGGCGGCGCTGGTCGGCGTGATCGCCGGCGGGATCGCCGCCTACCTGGTGCTGCGGCCGGGCATGCCGCGGGGCGTGCGCTCGCTGGTGACGAGCTTCAGCGCGGTGGCGGCGAATTTCGCCGGCGTGCCGCTGGCCTTCGCCTTCATCGCGACGCTGGGCAGCCTCGGCATCATCACGGTGTGGCTGAAATCGGTCGGGGTCGATCTCTACGGCATGGGGTTCAGCCTGTATTCGCTGCCGGGCCTCGTGCTGGTCTATGCCTATTTCCAGGTTCCGCTGATGATCATCGTGTTCACCCCGGCGCTGGAGGCGCTGCGGCGGGAGTGGCGGGAGGCGGCGGAGAATCTCGGCGCCTCCGCCTTCGATTACTGGCGGCATGTCGGATTGCCGATTTTGCTCCCCTCGCTGCTCTCGGCGTTCATCCTGCTGTTCGGCAACGCCTTCTCGGCCTATGCGACGCCCTATGCGCTGACCTCGGGGATCGTCGCGCTGGTGCCGGTGGAGATCAGCAACGTGCTGTCGGGCAATGTGATGATCTCGCAGCAGACCGGGGCGGCGCTGGCGCTCGGGATGATCGTGGTGATGGTCGCGGTGATGGGCGTCTATGCGCTGGCGGCGCGGCGGATCGGCCGCTGGGGGCGGCGATGAGGGGCGTGCTCGGACGGCTGCTGCCGGAGGCCTGGCTCGGGCTGCTCGGCCTGTATTTCCTGGTCCCGCTGCTCGCGACGGGCGCGTTCAGCCTGTGGGAAGGCGGCTCGCGCTACGGGTTCGCCGCCTATGTGGCGCTGTTCCACCAGCCGAAGCTCTGGCAGAGCCTGTTCCTCTCGGTGCGGCTGGCGGTGGAGACGATCCTGCTCGGGCTCATCGTGCTGGTGCCGGCGGTGTTCTGGCTGAACCTGCGGGTGCCGCGGCTGCGGCCGGTGTTCGATTTCATCTCGGTGCTGCCCTTCGTGGTGCCGCCGATCGCGCTGGTCGCCGGGATGACGGCGCTCTACACGGGGCCGGACTGGCTGGTCGGCACCCCCAATTATCTGGTGATACCCTACGTGATCCTCGCATTGCCCTATACCTATCGCGCGCTCGATCTCGGCATGCGCGTGCTCGACCTGCGCACCATGACCGAGGCGTCGCAGAGCCTCGGCGCCGGCTGGGGGACGCTGATCTTCCGCGTCGTGGTGCCGAACCTGACGACGGCGCTGCTGGGCGCGGCGCTGCTGACGATCGCCATCGTGATGGGCGAGTTCACCTTCGCCAACATCCTGCTGTTCAACACGTTCGCCGTCTATATCAACTATGTCGGCCAGACTTCGGCGACGCAGGCCTCGGCGCTGACGCTGCTGAGCTTCCTGATCACCTGGCTGGCGATGCTCGGCGTGCTGGTCTCGGGCCGGGGCGGGCGCAGCGTGCAGATCGGAGGGGCGCGCTGATGCCGCATCTGGAAATCGACGGCGCGGTAAAGCGCTATGGTGGCAAGACCGTGCTGCACGGCATCGACCTCGCGCTGGGGCAGGGGGAGTTCGTCTCGCTGCTCGGGCCCTCGGGCTGCGGCAAGACGACGCTGCTGCGCATCGTCGCCGGGTTCGAGCGGCCGGATGGCGGGCGGGTGGTGCTGGCGGGGAGCGACATCACCGCCCTGCCGGCGGCGCGGCGCAACATGGGCATGGTGTTCCAGGCCTATTCGCTGTTCCCGAACATGACGGCGGAGGAGAATGTCCGCTTCGGGCTGAAGGTGCGGCGGGAGACGCCGGCGGCGCAGCAGGCGCGGGCGGCGGAGCTGCTGGCGCTGGTGGGGCTGGCCGAGCACGCGCGGAAATATCCGCACCAGCTTTCCGGCGGCCAGCAGCAGCGGGTGGCGCTGGCGCGGGCGCTGGCGATCCGCCCGGCGCTGCTGCTGCTCGACGAACCGCTGTCCGCGCTCGACGCCAAGGTGCGGGTGCAACTGCGCGACGAGATCCGCCGCATCCAGCAGGAGACCGGGGTGACGACGCTGTTCGTCACCCATGACCAGGAGGAGGCGCTGTCGGTCTCCGACCGGGTGGTGGTGATGCAGGAGGGACGGATCGCCCAGGCGGGGACGCCGGCGGAGATCTATGGCGAGCCGGCGAACATCTTCGTCGCGCGGTT
>NZ_AFPR01000120.1:0-3231 GCF_000219295.1 Acidiphilium sp. PM | reverse complement strand
TTCGCGGCGGTATTGCTGGCTGCAGCCGGCGAGCATGGCGACGCACATCGCCGCGGCGGCGGCTCGGTTGACGGATCGGATCATTGGTTTCGGCGCTCCGGAATGTCTGTTCTTGAATGTTAGCGAGGCCGCCCGGCAAGCGGGGAAATTCGCCCCGCGCCGAACTTCCCTTGTCTTTCTGCCTCCGGATTCTTCCGCAAGCAAGACGTCAGCTTCCGGTGAAATTCGGCTTGCGCTTTTCGTGGAAGGCCTCGACACCCTCCCGGAAATCATCGGACTGGCGCAGCCGGCTGTAGCAATGCCCCTCGAGTTCGATCGCGGTCGTCAGCAGGGCGTCCTCCGTCTCGTTCAACAGCCGCTTCGCGGTTCGCTGCGCCAGCGGGGCGAAGGCGCGAAGCTCGTCCACCAGCGCGTCGACGGCGGCCTCGAGGCGATCATCGGGCACGCATTCGGTGGCGATGCCCCAGTCCAGCGCCTGGCGGGCGGAGATGCGCCGTGACCGCATGACGATGTCCTTCGTCCGGGTGATCCCCACGATCTTCTGCAGGCGCGCCGAGCCGCCGGAACCGGGGATCTGGCCGAGCTTCTGCTCGGGAAGCGCGTATTGGCAGGTCTCGGAGACGATGCGGAAATCGCAGGCCAGCGAGATCTCGAAGCCGACGCCGAAGGTGTAGCCGCGGTTCGCGGCGATCACCGGCTTCGAGCAGCGTGCCGGCGCGGCGATGTTCCATGCCAGTTTCGAGACATGCTCGGGCGATGCCTCGAGAAAGCCGCGGATATAGCCGCCCGAGGAAAAATGCTCGCCATCCGCCCGCAGCACGATGACCCTCACCCGCCCGTCCTCGTCGAGGGCTTCGAAGGCGTGGCGCAACTGGTCGCGCTGCGGCATCGAGATCGTGTTCATCGGCGGCCGGGCGAGGACGATGTCCGCGCGCGCGCGGTCGGCGTCGATCTCGACGCGGAAACCGTCGAGGCGGGCGAGGCGGGGATCAGGCTGGTCGGTCATGGATTCGGTTCCCTGGAGGTGGATGGCCCGGAGAGGCACGATGGATCGAGGGCGTAGTCGCCGGCGACCAGCTTGCGCCGCAGCAGCTTGCCGACGGGCGATTTCGGCAGCTCCGTCACGAAGACATAGCGCCGGGGGCGCTTGAACCGCGCGAGGCCCGAGGCGATGCAATGCGCATCGAGCGTTTCCGCGGCCACCGGGGCGCGGCATTTCACGAAGGCCGCGACGATCCGGCCCCAGCGCTCGTCCGCCAGCCCGGCGACCGCGACCTCGGACACCGCGGGATGCAGCGACAGGCAGCTCTCGATCTCGACGGGCGACACGTTCTCCCCGCCGGTGATGATCATGTCATCGACCCGGCCGGTGACGAAGAGGTCGCCCTCCGCGTCGAGATATCCGGTGTCGCCGGTGAAATACCAGCCGCCGCGGAAGGCGCGCGCGTCGGCGTCCGGCCGCCGCCAGTAGCCCTCGAACGCCTCGTCGCTCGCGGCATCGGCGATGATCTCGCCCTCCTGCCCCTGGGCGACCTGCGCGTCCGGATCGCCGGGGCCGATCCGCACGACGCGCAGACGCTGGTTGATCCCGGCCCGCCCCGCCGAACCGGGCTTGCGCACGGCATCCTGGTCGATCGCGAAGGTGTAGATCTCCGACGAGCCGTAATGGTTGACGAACAGGTCCGGACGGAATGCGCCGTCGAGCGCCCGCAGCAGCCCGTCGGTCATCGAGGCGCCGGCGAAGCCGAGCTTGCGGACCGAGGACACGTCGTGCGCGGCAAAGGCCGGATGGTTCAGCAGGTCGTGATACAGCGTCGGCACCAGGTAGAGATTGGTGATCCGCTCCCGCTCGATCAGGCCGAGCGCGCGCGCCGGATCGAACCGCGGCAGGCAGACGAAGCAGCCGCCGATGAGCGACATGGCGAGCAGCGAGCGCACGCCCATGGTGTGATAGAGCGGCATCACGCCCAGGGTGCGTTCGCCGGCGCGGTAGAGGTTCTGCGCGACATGGGCAATCGCCGCGGCGCGCTCGGTGCGGTGGCGGCGCGGAACGCCCTTGGGCTGCCCGGTCGTGCCGGAGGTGTAGAGCATCAGCGACAGCGCGTCCGCGGAGACGTCCGGCAGCGCGCCATCGCCGGCGAGATCGCGGAAGCCGATCCCGGCCGATGCGGCGTTATCCACGCCGATCCGGAGCAGGCCGGCGGCGTCCACCGCGTCACCGGCCGCGTGCGACACCGGCTCGGTCACCAGCGCCCGCGCGCCGGCATTCTCCACCACGAAGCCGAGTTCGTCGCCGGTCATCCGCCAGTTGACCGGGGTGATCACCAGCCCGGCGAACTGGCAGGCCCAATGCAGCGTCGCCGCCTCCCAGCGGTTCTGCAGCGCCGTGACGATCCGCTCCCCCGGCCGCAAGCCCAGCGCCGCGAGGCCGCGCGCCACCGCCTCGATCCTGGAGAGCCAGTCCCGATAGGAGAGGCGGACGCCCTCATCGACGATGGCGATCGCCGAGGGGTCGCGGGCCGCACTCGCGCGGAAGCTCGTGGCGAGATCAAACATCGCCGCCCTCCCCCGCCGCGCCGCGCAGGGATGCGGCCGCATCGAGCGCCGCCGCGACGATCGGCGCATAGCCGGTGCAGCGGCAGAGATGGCCGCCGACGACCTCCCGCACGGCCTCCGGCGTCGGGTCGGGCGCGGCGCGCAGGAAGGCATCGAGCGACATCAGGATGCCGGCGGTGCAAAACCCGCATTGCAGCGCATGATGGCGGCGGAACGCCTCCTGCAGCACGCCGAGCCGTCCCGCCCGCGGCGCCAGGCCTTCCACCGTCCGCACCGCGCAGCCCTCGACCTGCAGCGCAAGGGTCAGGCAGGCCCGCGCCGGCGCGCCGTCGATCTGCACCGTGCAGGCGCCGCAGACGCCGTGCTCGCAGCCGACATGCGTTCCGGTCGCCCCCAATCCGTGCCGCAGCAGGTCGGCGAGCGAGGTGCGCGGCGACGCGGCGGCGACCACCTCGCGCCCGTTCAGGGTGAAGCGGATCTCGTGACGTTCGTCGGCGGTCAGGATCGTCATGCCAGGGCCTCCCCGATGACCTGTCGGCCGAGATGGCGGACCAGGTCGCGCCGGTAGCGCGCGTCGGCGTGGAAATCCGCCCTCGCATCGAGCGACCACGCGATGTCGTTCAGGGCGTCGTCGAGCGCCGTGCCGCCGATGCGGGGCAGCAGGCGCAGCACCGG
>NZ_AFPR01000121.1:0-34225 GCF_000219295.1 Acidiphilium sp. PM | reverse complement strand
CCAGGCCTCGAGTGCTGCCGCCGCGCCGCGCGCGAGCGCGGTGAAATGGCCCGTACCCGCCACCCGCGCCTGTGTCTCCAGCTGTGCGAAGGCCGGCACGCCAGCGGCGATCCGCGCCGCCTTGCGTTTCTCGTCGCCAAGCCCTGCCGTCTCCTCCGCCTGGAGATACAAGAAGACGGGCACCGGCGACCCGTCAGCGGCGTTGAACAGCGTCAGCTTGCGCAGCGGCTGGATCAGCGTGCCATCGCTTCCCGTCCCGTTCAGGCCGGCCACGGGCGCGACGCGCGTTTCCATGCCGTCCTCGTCGGGCAACGGGTAAAGCGCCTCCCAGAACCCATGGACAAGGCCCGCCATCAGCCGAGCCCCCTCGGCAAGACCGGCAAGCCCGTTCTCGCGCACCATCGCCTCGGTCATCCAGGCGGCAACCTCCAGGTCGTGCGACTTGCCGAGCGCGGTTTGCGCCAGTTGCAGCACGCTGCGCCAATGCTGTCCCGCGTCGGCCTCGAGCGTCGGATCCGAATCCGCCGCGCGCTCGGCGGCGCGCGCGTCCGAGCGCGCATCGCGCAAGCGATAGTAAATCGAGCCCGCGGTGTAGTCGGCACGCAAGTCCTGCCCGACCGGCGAATCCCCTTCAATCGGGGCAAGCAAGGCGTCGATGTCGAGAATCATGACCGCGGGGCTCCACTGTGACAAAGGTCATACAATCGATGACATGCACCCTTACCCAACTGGACACAACAGCAGATACACCATACGATTGGGAAATATTCGATTATATTCACAAACAACGGCCTGCCGTGCCGAACAATGCCGGGGAGCGTCATGGCTGCTATCGATCTCAAATCTCTGATCGCCCGCCTCGACGACCACTGCCGCCGCAGCCTCGAGGCCGCAGCCGGCCTAACGCTGTCGCGAAGCCATTACAACGTCGAAATCGAACATTGGCTGCTCAAGCTCGCCGGTGGCACCGACACCGACATTCCGCTTATTCTTCGACATTACGAGATCGATATCGGTCGTTTCTTGATCGATCTCAACCGCGCGCTCGACCGGATGAAGACCGGCAACGCCCGCGCCCCGGCCCTGTCACCGGAAGTCGTCGAGCTCGCGAAACAGGCCTGGCTGCTGGCATCGGTCGAACACGGGCTGAGCCGCACGCGCTCGGGTCACCTGCTTTGGGCCCTGCTGGCCGACGAGACCCTAGCCCGCCACGCCCGCGAGGCCTCCAGCCATTTCGCAAAAATCCAGCCGGACGCACTGAAGCGCGACTTCAACGCCATCACCGCCAATTCCATCGAGGCGCAGACCGCGACCCGCGCGACCGATGGCGCGCCGGCCACGGGCGGCACCGATGACGGCACGCCCCGTCCCGGCGGCTCGGCGGCGCTGGACCAGTTCACCGAAGATCTGACCGCCCGCGCGCGCGCCGGCCGGATCGACCCGATCCTCGGCCGCGACTTCGAAATCCGCCAGGCGATCGACATCCTCACCCGCCGCCGGCAGAACAACCCGATCTTCACCGGCGAGGCAGGTGTGGGCAAGACCGCGGTGGTCGAGGGCATCGCGCTGAAGATCGCCCAGGGCGACGTGCCGGAGGCGCTGAAGAACGTCACGCTGCGCACGCTCGACATGGCGCTGCTCCAGGCCGGGGCGGGCATGAAGGGCGAGTTCGAGAACCGGCTGAAATCGGTGATCGACGAGGTGAAGGCCTCGCCGAAGCCGATCATCCTGTTCATCGACGAGGCGCACACGCTGATCGGCGCCGGCGGCCAGGCCGGCCAGAACGACGCGGCAAACCTGCTCAAGCCCGCCCTCGCCCGCGGCGAGCTGCGCACCATCGCGGCGACGACCTGGGCCGAATACAAGAAATATTTCGAGCGCGATGCCGCGCTGACCCGCCGCTTCCAGGTGGTCAAGGTCGAGGAGCCGTCCGAGGCGATGGCCACCGCGATGATCCGCGGCCTCGTCGGCACGCTCGAGAAGCACCACAAGGTCCGCATCCTCGACGAGGCGGTGAGCGAGGCCGTCAGGCTGTCGGCGCGTTATATTCCCTCACGCCAGCTGCCGGACAAGGCGATCTCGCTGATCGACACGGCCTGCGCCCGCGTTGGCATGAGCCAGGCGACCGAACCCGCCCCGATCGAGGATCGCCGCCGCCGGATCGACCTGATCGACACCGAAACCGGCATCCTCCGCCGTGAGATGGCCAGCGGCGGCGATCACGCCGCCCGCGAGGCCGAACTGATCGAGGAGCGTGCGCGGCTGGTCGCCGAACTCGCCGAGCTCGAGGCCCGCTTCGCGACCGAGAAGCAGCTCGCCGGCGACATCGCCGAGCTGCGCACCCGGCTGGAAGACGACGCGAACGCGGAGGACAAGGACGCGCTGCGCGCCAGCCTCGCCGAAAAGACCGCGGCGCTGAAGGCCTCGCAGGGCGAGAACCCGCTGATCTTCCCGGTGGTCGACGGCCAGGCCGTCGCCGAGATCGTCGAGAGCTGGACCGGCATTCCCGCCGGGCGCATGCAGTCCGACGAGATCAACACGGTGCTGAAGCTGAAGGAGGCGATGGAGCAGCGCATCGTCGGCCAGCCCCATGCGCTCGAGGCGGTCGCCCAGGCGATCCGCACCTCGCGCGCGAAACTCACCGACCCGCGCAAGCCGATCGGCGTCTTCATGATGGTCGGCACCTCCGGCACCGGCAAGACCGAAACGGCGCTTACCCTCGCCAACCTGCTCTATGGCGGCGAGCAGAACATGACCACCATCAACATGACCGAGTTCAAGGAAGAACATAAGGTCAGCCTGCTGATGGGCAGCCCGCCCGGCTATGTCGGCTATGGCGAGGGCGGCGTGCTGACCGAGGCGGTGCGCCGGCGCCCCTATTCGGTGGTGCTGCTCGACGAGATGGAAAAGGCCCATCCCGGCGTGCAGGACGTCTTCTTCCAGGTGTTCGACAAGGGCAACATGAAGGACGGCGAAGGCCGCGACATCGACTTCAAGAACACCATCATCATCATGACGTCGAATGCCGGCACCGACCTGATCGAGAAACTCTTCGCCGATCCCGAAACCGCGCCGGACGCCGCCGCCCTCGCCGAGGCGCTGCGGCCGGAGCTGCTGAAATATTTCAAGCCCGCCTTTCTCGGCCGCGTCACCATCGTCCCCTATTTCCCGCTCTCCGACGAGGTGATCCGCCAGATCGTGGTGCTCCAGCTCAACAAGATCGCGAAGCGCGTGCGCGAGGGCTACAAGGCCGAATTCACCTACGAGCCCGCGCTCGTCGAAACCATTGCCGCACGCTGCAAGGAATCGGCCTCGGGCGCGCGCAACGTGGAAAACATCCTCTCCCGCACGCTGCTGCCCGAACTCTCGGCCGAGGTTCTGGCCAGGCTTGCCGAAGGCGAGATGATTTCCCGCGTGACGGTGGGCACATCCGAAGACGGGATGTTCCGCTACACCATCAATCAGGCTTAACGACCAACCCAGCACCAGGAGCAGGACCAATGGCTATCTACATGAAATACGGCTCTATCAACGGCGACGTCACGACCCAGGGTTTCGAGAATTACATCGAACTGGGGTCTTTCCAGTGGGGTGTCGGCCGCGGCGTCTCGATGCAGTCGGGCAGCAAGCAGGGCCGCGAGGCAAGCCTGCCGAGCCTGTCAGAAATCACCATCACCAAGGAATACGACGTCGCGAGCGGCGACCTGCTGAAGGAAGCGCTGAGCGGCAACGTGCAAGAAGTCGATATCGTCTTCACCCGCACCGGCACGGGCGGCTCGGGCGCCCAGCAATTCATGAAGGTCAGCATGAAGGATGTCATCCTCTCCGGCCTCTCGATGTCCGCGGGTTCCGACGGCAAGCCGATGGAATCGCTGTCGCTGAACTACTCGCAGATCTCCTTCACCAACAATCCGATGAAGGATGACGGCACGGCCGGCCCGCAGAGCGTGGTGAACTTCAACCTCGGCACGATGGTCATGAGCTGAACCGCTTGCCGCTGCCCGGCCTGCAAACGCCGGGCAGCGGTTGTTGCCAAATGGAATCGGCCCTGTTCCGATTGCCTGACGGGCAGGTTTTTCGCCGCGCCGTCCTTCTTCCCGACTGTCACCGTGGCGATCATACCCGCCGCAAGAAATCTGCCCGGCGGAATGCGGTCCAACGCGATATGGACCGGAATGCGCAGCGAAAGTCGCACCCACGAATACATTGGATCGGCGAGCGGCAGCCCCCGTGCCCCGCGAATCGGTGACCGCGATTCCCGGACCGATCGCCTCGAGTACCCGTGTGGAACCTGGCCGGGTCCGGCCATAGTGCGACGCGCACCGGCACCCCGCGGCGGATGCTTCTGAGCCCGGTTTCCTCAAAAATAGGCGGCCACCCGTCTCCGCCGCATCAGGCACACTCATCGCCGCATTGCCGGCATGGGCATGATCTCAAATCTTGCCCTGCATGCTGGCGATCATGCCCGTGCCGGCCATGTGGCAGGCCGTTGACGAAGGCATTATCGAGCAACGGGATTACTGACCGCCAGGACCGTCCGGGCGGCCCAGCGGTGCGTGTCGGAATCGAGCGCGATGCCACATAGAGAGCCAGCAGGCCGCGAGCTCCATGCGTAATGCGAAGGCGGCATCGATTGGGCGATCGAGCGCCAGGGCGGCGAAACGCGGAAAACGAGGGGCTTCCATGACGTGATGTAAATATTCATGTCAGTCGCAAGTGGTTATTCCTGCGCCGGACTTTATCTCATACAAAAATAGTACTGATTCGAGCAGAGGCCCCGGCGATGGACCAGCTTTCCCTGATCAACACTTTCATCCGGGTTGCCGAGCGGGGGTCGTTTTCGGCCGTGGCCCGGGACTTCAACACGTCGCAACCGGTAATCTCCAGGCAGATCGCCGCTCTGGAGGACCAACTCGGTGTCCGGCTGATCCAGCGGACAACGCGCCGGCTGTCACTGACCGAGGACGGACAGACCTATCTCGAACATGCGAAGGCGGTCGTGGACGCCATGGACGCGGCGAATGCCAGTGTGGGCAGCGCGCGCAAGACCCCGACCGGGCAGGTCCGCCTCGGCGTGCCCACCGCCGTTGGCCTCTACCTCGCCGCCCGCCTACCCGAATTCTTCGCCCGGCACCCGGAAATCTCGCTCGACCTGAAGATGCGCGACGGGGCATTCGACCTGATCGAGGAAGGACTCGATCTGGTGATCTCCATCGCCGAAGCGACCCAAGCCAGCGTGATCACCCGGGTTCTCGGCACGGCAACCTCGGTTCTTGTCGCCTCGCCCGCCTATGTCGCCGCGCGCGGCGCACCGGAAACCCCGCGGGATCTGCTGAAGCACGAATGCATCGTCTACACCCGGCCGGGGGCTGACCGGGAATGGCGTTTCGCGCGCGATGGGGTCGAGGAAAGCGTGAATGTGCAGGGACGGTTCCATGTCGACTCGAGCGAGGCGGTGCGCCGCGCCGCGCGCGCCGGTCTTGGAATCGCACTGCTGCCGCGCCTGACCACGATCGACGATGTCGCCGCCGGCCGGCTCATTACCGTCCTCGACGCCTTCGTGCCGATGCAGGTGAAAATCCATGCAATTCTGCCGTCACGCCGCTATGTGCCGGCACGCACCCGCGCCATCCTCGATTTCCTGCGCGAGGAATTCGAGCACACACCGTTCCTGCAGTCCACATCCGGTCTCGCCGGGGTGCCTCAGGCACCTATTTTCGACTGATGGGTCGCGGCCTGCCCATCGGGCACGGATAGTCGCATTCAGTGGCCGACCACACCCTGCCGCCGGGCCGAATGCATGAGAACGGGCTCAACCGGCCCGTAGGTCGTGGTCAGGGCCAGCGATGGCTGACCCGGCAACGCAGGCAACGCCCTTGCCAGACGAACCCCGCCGAACGCGGACCCGAAGCCGGCCAGCAGCGCAACCGCAAAGGATGCGACGGCAATCAGTTTCTGCACGATCAAACTCCGAATACTGGCAAACGACGAAGGCAGGCGGCTTGGTGCACGCCCATGCTGCAGTGCGATATGGCGCAGCCAGCCCAAATCAGCCATGCTGATTTTCACATTTCTTTCATAATTCGACCGGATGAATTGCGCCCCTCGGCGTAACCTTCAGCCGCGGCGCAGCGCCTCAACCAATGCTTCCGCGTGGGCTTGTTCAAGATCGAGCGCGCGTTCGGCAACGTCGCGGGAGAAGCCGCCGCGCGCGAGGGAAGCAAGAGCACGGTCCCTGCCGCCCGGCCCAAAGGGCGGCAGACGGCGGCGGCGCAGATAGGCACAGGCGGCGGCGAGATCGCTCGCCGGATCAGCCGGCAGCAGGCGTGCCGCCAGAGCGGCATCAACTCCCTTGCCGGCAAGATGGGCAAGCGTCGCCCGCCGCGATTTGCCCTGCCGGATCAGCCGTCGCGCGCGGGACTCGGCGAAGGCCGCGTCATCCACCGCTCCCGCACCGCGCATCGCCGCCACCACGCGAGGCACCGCTTCACGGGCCGCGCGCAACGCGGAATCGATAATCTCCGGCGCGAGTCCCGCCTCTCCCGCTACCCTCGCCCAGCGGTCGATCCGCCGGGAAAGCACCCGGGCAAGACCGGCCTCGGTCGCCGCGAACCGCGCAAGATGGGCCAGCGCAGTTTCACGCAATGCCGCCTCATCCGGCGGCTTCGGAAGTGATTTTTCGGCCTTGCGGGCGTGGCGCTGCATGGCCCCATCCTGCCATGCAGCACGGTCAGACCGGAAGCCTGCTTGACCAGGGGCACCAGCGGGAGATAGTGCGGCGCAACAGCAAGGAGTGAATCAATGGCCAAGTCCCCCGTCCGCATCGCTGTCACCGGCGCAGCAGGGCAGATCGCCTACGCGCTCGTCTTCCGCATCGCCAGCGGCGCGCTGCTCGGCCCCGATCAGCCGGTGATCCTCCACCTTCTCGACCTGCCGCAGATGCAGGGCGCGCTCGGCGGCGTCATGATGGAGCTGGAAGACTGCGCCTTCCCCCTGCTCGCCGGCATGGTCGCGACCGATGATCCGAAGGTCGCCTTCAAGGATATCGACATCGGCTTCCTGGTCGGTGCCCGCCCGCGCGGCAAGGGCATGGAGCGCAAGGACCTGCTCGGCGCCAACGCCGAGATCTTCACGGTTCAGGGCCGCGCCCTCAACGAGGTTGCGAAGCGCTCCGCCCGCGTGCTGGTCGTCGGCAATCCGGCCAACACCAATGCCTATATCGCGATGAAATCCGCGCCTGACCTTTCGCCGGACTGCTTCTCGGCGATGATCCGGCTCGACCACAACCGCGCCGCCTCGATGCTCGCGGCCAAGGCGGGCGTCAATGTCGGTGATGTCGGCAAGCTGATCGTATGGGGCAACCATTCCCCAACCATGTATCCGGACTACCGCTTCGCTGAAGCCGGCGGCCGCAAGCTCGCCGAAGCCATCAACGACGAGGCCTGGAACCGCGACGTCTTCATTCCCACCGTCGGCAAGCGCGGCGCCGCGGTGATTGAAGCCCGCGGCGCGTCCTCGGCCGCGTCCGCCGCGAATGCCGCCATCGACCAGGTGCGCGACTGGGTGGTCGGTTCGGATGGCCGCTGGGTCTCGATGGCGATTCCCTCCGACGGCAGCTATGGCATCCCCGAAGGCATCATGTTCGGCGTGCCCGTGACCACCCAGGGAGGTGTCGTTACCCGGGTGCCGAACCTCGCGATCGACGCGTTCGCACAGTCCAGGCTCGACATCACGCTGAACGAACTCAAGGAAGAACGCGAGGCGATCGCGCACCTCCTGGCCTGAACCACCGCCGGGCCTCGGCGCATGGATCATGTCGAAATGGCCGAATACGATCCGGCCTGGCCCGGCATGTTCGAGACCGAGGCCCGACTGCTGAAAAGGGTGCTGCCTCCCGGATTCATCGTGCGCATGGAGCATATCGGCAGCACCGCGGTGCCCGGTATCGCCGCGAAACCAGTCATCGACATCCTCGCCGGCGTTCGGGATGTCGAAGAGGCGAGGACCATCGCGTCTCCCCTGCTCGCACCCCACGGTTACACGATCTGGACCGGCAATCCCTTCACCGACCGGATCATGTTCATCAAGGGTCTGCCGCCCGCCGCCGTTCGGCGAACACACCACCTGCACATGGCTCTCCTCGATGGCGCCATGTGGGATACCCTCGTCTTCCGTGACCTGCTGCGCGCGGATGCCGCCGAGCGCGTCGCCTACGAAACTCTGAAGCGCGATCTTGCGATCCGCTTCCGCGACGACCGGAACGGCTACACCGCCGCGAAGTCCGAACACATCCAGGCCGCCATGCAGCGGGCACGAATCAACGTCAGCCGTTGAGCGCCGGCGCGACGGCCGTGCCGCCGCGTGAGGCGGTCATTCATGAGTCGTCGTAACGGACCGCCTTATTGTCGTGGTCGTCGCCGCGCCGGGCGGCGCCATCGGCGATGGCGGTGCTGTCGTGGTCTGTTCGGTGGTCGTGGTCGTGGACCGAACCGGAGGTGGACCGCCGCAGCCGGCCAGCGTTACCCCTGCGGCGGCAAGACCTGCAATGGCCACAAGCCGGCAGCCTGGATTACGCATGAACAGAATCCTCTTTCCGTAAAGCGGCATGGAATTCTCCTTTCGGCAATACAACAATAACTTGCCTGCCGAGATGAGGTATGACTGACCGCCTTTTAGTTCTACTTAAAATTTGATTACGATAAAGCCTATCAATTTGACACCATTGTCCAATTACTGCCTTGATTTCGCCATAGCCGACACCGATCATGGCGAATGCTGCACGAGGGGTGCCCCAATTCGCGTGAACTCGGCACGCTGGTTCCCTCGGCCCGGGACCCGACGATCAGACGGTGAATTGTTCGCGGATGATCCGTTCCGACAGGGCCCGATCCGGATCGGAGAGGATCCTTGCGCAGACAGAGCGATCCTCGCTCGCCGCCACTGATATGACCCGCCGCACCTCGGTGAAGTCGGCCACGGCAGCCACCGGCCGCTTTTCCGATTCGAGAATCTCGAACAGGATCTCGCTGTTCGACGGCAGCAGCGCCCCTCGCCACCGGCGCGGCCGGAAGGCCGAAATCGGTGTGAGCGGCAGCAGATTGGCGGTGAGCGGCACGATCGGCCCGTGGGCGGAAAGATTATAGGCGGTCGAACCCGCCGGGGTAGAGACCAGCACGCCATCGCAGATCAGTTCCGCGAGGCGCACCCTGCCATCGATCGAGATCCGGATCTTCGCCGCCTGGCGCAACTGGCGCAGCAGGCTCACCTCGTTGAAGGCGAGCGCTTCCTCGACGGCGCCGGTCGAGGTCACGGCATGCATCCGCAACGGATGGATGTCGTTGCTCTGCGCGCGCGCAATGCGCGCCGGCAGGTCGGCCTCGGCGAAATCGTTCATCAGGAAGCCGACCGAGCCGCAATTCATGCCATAGACCGGCAGTTCGCGGTCGATCATCCGGTGAATGGTCTCGAGCATCAGCCCGTCCCCGCCAAGCGCCACGACCACTTCGGCCGCCTCAGGGCCGGAATCGCCGTATAACGCGACCAGCCGCTCCCGCGCGTCCTGGGCCTGTTCGGTCGAGGCTGCGGTGAAATGAATACGGGTCA
This sequence comes from Acidiphilium sp. PM, assembly GCF_000219295.1. Classification (NCBI taxonomy): domain Bacteria; kingdom Pseudomonadati; phylum Pseudomonadota; class Alphaproteobacteria; order Acetobacterales; family Acidocellaceae; genus Acidiphilium; species Acidiphilium sp. PM. The sequence continues at coordinate 24,622 of NZ_AFPR01000121.1, read as the reverse complement.
AGCGAGCTTGCGGTGTTCGAGAACCGGCATGTCGCGCCGCACTTTCGCACCCCGGGCGGGATCGATCCGCGCGGTGGCGAAACCGGGTCCGTCGGAAACGCGGGCGACGATGCTGCCCCAAGGATCGGCGATCAGCGAGTTGCCATAGGTGAACCGTGTCTCGCCGCGGCCGTCGCGATGGGGGCCGACGCAGGCCGCCGCCGCGATCCAGCACTGGGTCTCGATGGCGCGGGCACGGAGCAGAACGTCCCAGTGATCCTTGCCGGTCTGCAAGGTGAAAGCCGCCGGCACCATGATCAGATCCGCCCCAGCACGGCGCAGGGCGAGATAAAGTTCAGGAAAGCGCATATCGTAACAGATCGACAGGCCGACGGTGAGCCCGCCGATGCGGCATGTGACCACCGCATCACCGGCACCATAGGTCGCGCTCTCCCGATAGCCCTGCCCGTCCGGCGTCGTGATGTCGAACAGGTGAATCTTGCGGTAACGCGCGATTTCCCGCCCGTCCGGGTCGAATACAAGGGTCGTGTTGTAAAGCCGGTCGCCACCCTGCTCGCCAATCGAACCGCCATGGACATGAATGCGGTGACGCCTGGCGGTCTCGCGCAGGAATTCATAGGCGTCGCCGCCCGTCTCGCCCGATCCCGCCGCGGGAAGCACCTCGGCGGCCTCTGTCTTGGCCGCCCGGTCGCCACCAAGGCAACTCCAGACCTCCGGCAACGACACGAGGCCAGGCCGGTCGGCGGCAACGGCCGCGTCGATCAGCCCTCGCGCCTGGGCGATATTGGCGCCCTTGTCGGCGCCCGGCGTCATCTGGATGACGGAGAGGCGAAGCGTATCGTCCTGCATCACCCTATCGTGCGCCAGGTGCCGAGCGCAGGCAAGCGCGCTATTCGGCCGCCCGTCGTGCCGCAAAATGGGCCGCGAGCCGTTCCACGGCCTCATCCAGCACCGCCTCGCGCTTGCAGAAGGCGAACCGCGCGTAATGCCGTGGCGCCTCGCCCGGATAGAACGCGGAAACCGGAATGGCAGCCACCTTCGCGTGTTCGGTGATGTGCCGGCAGAAATCGGCATCGTCGCCGTTGAAACCGAGCGGCGCGAAATCGGCCGTGACGAAATAGGAGCCGTGGCTCGGAAGCACGCCGAAGCCGATCCGCCGCAATCCTTCCGAAAGCCGGTCGCGCTTCGCCGCGAGATCGGACGCGAGCGAGGCGAAATAGGCATCGTCCTTGGCGAGCCCCACCGCCACCGCGCGCTGCAGGTTGGGCGGCGTGGTGAAGGTAAGGTTCTGGTGCGCCCGCGCGATCACCCCCGCCAGCCGCGCCGGCGCGGTGACATAGCCAATCTTCCAGCCCGTCAGGCTGAACGTCTTGCCGGCGCTGCCGATGCGCACGCAGCGCTCGCGCAGGCCGGGCAGGCTCATCAGCGGGATATGTTGCAGTCCGTCGAAAACGAGATGCTCGTAAACTTCGTCGCAAACCGCATAGCAGTCATGCTTGACGAGAAGGTCGGCGATGAAGCCGAGCTCTTCGCGAGTGAATACCTTGCCCGTCGGGTTCATCGGCGAATTGAGCAGCAGCAGCTTTGTCTTCGGCCCGAACGCGGCCGCCAGTTCGGCCCGCGGCAGCGCCCAGTCCGGCGGGTTGAGCCGCACGAGCCTGGCCGTCGCCCCCACCAGTTGCACCACCGGCAGATAGGTATCGTAGAGCGGTTCGATCAGCACGACCTCATCACCGGGATCGAGCAGGGCGAGCAGGCTTGCGGTAATCGCTTCGGTCGCGCCGGAGGTCACCACCACCTCGCGGGCCGGATCGGCCTCGATTCCATAGAAACGCCTGTTCGCCGCCGCCACCGCTTCGCGCAGTTCGGCCACGCCGGTCAGCGGCGGATACTGGTTGCGCCCGTCACGCAGCGCCGCGGCAGCGGCCTCGATCACGTCTGCCGGGCCATCAGTATCGGGAAATCCCTGGCCGAGATTGATCGCCCCATGCTCGACCGCGAGCGCGGACATGATGGTGAAGATGGTCGTGCCGATATTGTCGAGCAGCTGGTTGGGCAACTTCACGCGTCTCACTCCGTACGACTGGGCCTCCGCACTATCGCGACGCCGGGCGGAAGGGCAAGGGGTTTAGCGGACCGGGCTTGATTCGTGGGCAGTAATTGCTGTTTCCTTAGGCACGACTTCTGCCGCCCCGGTAGGCAATGCGCGTGCAGCAATGGCCAGGCGATATTGGCACGGTGCATGCATCAAAATTTCGTGCCGGCCGGGATGGCCGGTGCGCGCATCTGCTCGCCGGGATAAACCGCAACAAGGAGGGTGCCCGTCTCGGATCGGGCGTGAACCGGATGAAGAAAATCGAAGCGATCATCAAGCCGTTCAAGCTGGACGAGGTCAAGGAAGCCTTGCACGAGGTCGGGCTTCAGGGCATCACGGTGATGGAGGCGAAGGGATTCGGGCGGCAGAAGGGCCACACCGAACTCTATCGCGGTGCCGAATATGTTGTGGATTTCCTGCCGAAGGTGAAGATCGAGGTGATCTGCGAGGATGCCGTTGCCGAACGCGCGATCGAGGCCATCACCAATGCCGCGCGCACGGGCCGCATCGGTGACGGCAAGATTTTCGTCTCGACGATCGAGGAAGTCATCCGCATCCGCACCGGCGAAAAGGGCGAAGCGGCGATCTGACTCTTTCAAACCTTCCTTCAAACCCAACGAGAGCGGAACCGCATGGGGCGGGCCCGCACAATGACCAGCAGTGAGGACGACAATGGCGAAGAAGCCCGCCGGTAGCGGCGATGCGATCAGCAAGGTGATGGCCATGATGAAGGAGAACGGGGTCGAGTATGTCGACCTGCGGTTCACCGACCCGCGCGGCAAGTGGCATCACACCGCCCAGCACATCTCGACGATGGGCGAGGACGCGTTCCGTGACGGCATCATGTTCGACGGTTCCTCGATCGCCGGCTGGAAGGTCATCAACGAGAGCGACATGATCCTGATGCCGGATCCTGAAACCGCGGTGATGGACCCGTTCGCGGCGAAGCCGAGCATGGTCATTTTCTGCGACATCCTGGAGCCTTCGACGGGCCTGCCCTACTCGCGCGACCCGCGCTCGACCGCCAAGAAGGTCGAAGCCTATGTCCGCGCTTCGGGCGTCGGTGACTCCATCCTGTTTGGCGCGGAAGCCGAGTTCTTCATCTTCGACTCCGTGCGCTTCGGCACCGGCGGCAATTTCGGCACCTACCAGCTCGACAGCATCGAAGGCCCCGGCTCCTCGCTGAAAGACTACCCGGAAGGCAACATGGGCCACCGCCCGGTGGTGAAGGGCGGCTATTTCCCGGTTCCGCCGGTCGACTCCGAGAGCGACCTGCGCGCCGAAATGCTCTCGACGATGGGCGAGATGGGCCTGCCGATCGAGAAGCACCACCACGAGGTGGCGCAGAGCCAGCACGAGCTCGGCACCAAGTTCGGCACGCTGGTGCAGATGGCCGACCAGATGCAGATCTACAAATACTGCGTCCACAACGTCGCCCACAGCTACGGCAAGACGGCGACGTTCATGCCGAAGCCGATCTATGGCGACAATGGCTCCGGCATGCACACCCACCAGTCGATCTGGAAGAACGGCAAGCCCCTCTTCGCCGGCAATGGCTATGCGGATCTGTCCGAGCTCTGCCTTTACTACATCGGCGGCATCATCAAGCACGCCAAGGCGCTGAACGCCTTCACCAACCCGAGCACGAACAGCTACAAGCGGCTGATTCCGGGCTTCGAGGCGCCGGTGCTGCTGGCCTACTCGTCCCGGAACCGCTCGGCCTCCTGCCGCATTCCCTACACCACGAACCCGAAGGCCAAGCGCGTCGAAGTCCGCTTCCCCGACCCGACCGCGAACCCCTATCTGGCCTTCGCCGCGATGGCGATGGCCGGGCTCGACGGCATCAAGAACAAGATCCATCCGGGCGACCCGATGGACAAAAACCTCTACGACCTGCCCCCCGAAGAACTCCAGGGCATTCCCACCGTCTGCGGCTCGCTCCGCGAGGCGCTGGAATCCCTTGCCGCCGACCATGACTTCCTGCTCGCCGGCGACGTGTTCAGCAAGGAACAGATCGAGAGCTATATCGCGCTGAAGTGGGAAGAAGTGTACCGCTTCGAGCATACGCCGCACCCGGTCGAGTTCGAAATGTACTACTCGGCCTGATCCGGTCGGATACGAAAGATCATCGGAGACCGGTCCGGCGTGCCGGACCGGTCTCCCCCGATTGTGGTGCGGGTCGATTTGTTGCCTGCCCATCGCATTTCATCTAGGAATTCCAGTCGGAAATTGTGAAGGGGCGTTAGCGCCCGCCGGGGGTTCCCGTTGAGTTTCGAATTCGCGGAACGCAAGCTGGCCGCGATCATGGCGGTCGATATGGTCGGATTCTCGCGGCTGCTCGGCCAGGATGAGCCCGGCACGCTGCGACGCCTCGCCAAAGCGCGTGCCGAAGTGATCGATCCGGCAGTCCATACCCATCATGGTCGCGTGTTCAAGGCGACCGGGGATGGCGCTCTAGCCGAATTCCCGAGTGCGGTGCTGGGCCTGCGCTGCGCCATCGAGATCCAGACACGCCTGCACGAGCTCGACGGTGAAGACAACGCGCCCGCGCCTCTCCGGTTCCGCATCGCCGTGCATCAGGGCGAGGTTGTCATCGATGGCGATGATCTGCTGGGCGACGGCGTGAATGTTGCCGCCCGCCTTGAACGTCTTGCGGAACCTGGAGGAATTTGCATCTCCGCCCGCGTGCAGGAGGATGCCACCGGCAAGATCCCGCTGCGCCTGGTCGATCTTGGCCCGCATCGTCTGCGCAACATCGCCCGCAGCGTGGACGTGTTCCGCGTGGCGTTACCCTGGCAGGAACACGACGACCCGGAGTCGGAGCGCACTTTCGTTCGGATGGCTCCGTCGCGCCACTATCTGCTTATCCCGGCGGAAGGACGAGCGATCCGCGAAATCCCGATTGGCCCCGAACCGCTCACGATCGGCAGGACACCTCCCTGCCCGGTGGTTCTGCGCGACCGCGAGGTTTCGCGGCAGCACTGCCAACTGGAACTCCGCAATGACGAAGTCTGGCTGACCGATCTCGACTCGTCCAACGGCACGTTTCTCGATGGCAATCGCCTCTCCGGCCCGGCTCTGCTGGCGCATGGTGCGGTCATCCGCCTCGGCAACCAGGAGCTCATCTACCATAACGGCGGCGCCACGCCGCTCAGTTCTGCCCCGCAGGTGATCGGCGCGCCCGACCCCCCGCCCTGACGACCGGCCCGCATCCGAAGGGAGACAATCGAGAATGAGCAACGCCGTCCTGGTTCTCAACGCCGGTTCGTCGAGCCTCAAATTCGGCATTTTCGATACCGAAGACGGCCAGCCCCGGCGCGCGCACGGCATGATCGAGCGGATCGGCGAGGCGCCGCATTTCCGGGGCTTCGATGCCGAAGGCCGGCCCGTCACCGAACGGCGCTGGGAGACTGGCGCGGCCATGACGCACGAGGATCTGCTCGGCCCGCTGCTTGACTGGGCCGATGATCATCTCGACAGCGACCACCTCGTTGCTGTCGGGCACCGAATCGTCCACGGCGGCCAAAATTTCGCGGTGCCAGTCCGGCTCGACGAGGCGGTCATCGCCGCACTCGCGGCACTCACTCCGCTCGCCCCGCTGCACCAGCCGCACAACCTCGCCGCGGTGCGCGCCATCGCCCGCCTGCGCCCGAACCTGCCTCAGATCGGCTGTTTCGACACCGGGTTTCACCGCACCATGACCGACGTCGCAACCCGGCTACCCCTGCCTGCGCGTTACCACGAAGCCGGTGTGCGGCGATATGGCTTCCACGGCATTTCCTATGAATACATCGCCCATGCCCTTGCGGCGGCCGACCCCGCACGGGCGGCCGGCAAGGTCATTGCCGCTCATCTCGGCAACGGTGCCAGTGCCTGCGCGATGCTGGCCGGCCGATCGGTGGAATCGAGCATGGGCTTCACCGCGCTCGACGGGCTGATGATGGGCACCCGCCCCGGCACGCTCGATCCGGGCGTGGTGCTCTACATGGTCGAACAGGAACAGCTCGACGCCAAGGCCATCAGCCGCTGTCTCTACAGCGAATCCGGCCTGCTCGGTGTTTCCGGCGAGGCATCGGACATGCGGACGCTGCTTGTCAGCGACCGCCCGGAGTCCCGCCTGGCGGTCGACCTGTTCTGCCATCGCGCGGCCCGCGAGATCGCCGCGCTGACCGTCGCCCTCGGCGGGCTTGAAACCCTGGTCTTCACCGCCGGCATCGGCGAACACGCCGCGCCGGTGCGGCGGATGATCTGCGCCCGCCTCGCCCATCTTGGCATCGTGCTCGATGACGCTTCGAACGAACGGCACGCCCCGGTAATTTCCGCCTCCGCGTCCACGATCGAGGTGCGGGTGATCCCGACCGACGAGGAGGCGATGATCGCCCGGCACACCGCCGCCCTCCTCTCGGGCTGACCGCCCGGATTGCGAATTGCCACCAAAACATCATCCACGCGGGCAATGCGCTGCTCTAAAGCCATGCCCGGCGGCCGCGACCTGCCCGGTCCGGCTGACAGGCTCGCGTGTCCGCATGCGGTGGGTCACGGCAACAAGGGAGTTCCTGAATGAAACGCGCACTCATCATCGCCTGTTCGGCGCTCTCCGCCGTTAGTGTCGCGGCTCTCGCCGCAACCGGGCATGAGGTCGTCACCCAGCCCGATGCCCGCGGCATCGTCCGGAAGATGATGGACGCACCGCAGCCCATGCCGAGCGACGCGGAAATGACGGCCATGGTCCGCCGCAAGATCAAATACGTCTTCGTGCTCTATCAGGAAAACCGTTCCTTCGACTCGTATTTCGGCACCTTCCCCGGCGCCGACGGGCTTTATTCGCAGCCGGCCTCGAAAACCCCCGGCTTCGTGCAGACGCTGATCAACACCAACGGCAGCCGGACCACGATTTCGCCATTCCGCATCGGCCCGAAGCAATACGCCTGGGATACCGACGACATCGATCACTCCCACGCCCGCATCGTCGCCAAGATGCATGTCGTGAACGGCACCGCCCGCATGGACCGTTTCGCGATCACCGAGGAGAAAAAATATTCTCCGCATGGCGATCCTTCGCTCGAAGCCAAACAGTTCGGCGAACTCTCCATGGCCTACGAGGACTGCGACACGGTGCCTTTTCTGTGGCGCTACGCCGATCGCTTCGTCCTGTTCGACCATGTCTTCCAGGACATTGCCGGCCCCTCGACGCCCGGCAATCTCTCGATCTTCGCCGCCCAGACCGGCCTGACCCAATGGGCGTTCCATCCGAATGAGGCGACCGGGACCTTCAAGGGAGGGCCGGAAACCACCAACGCCGCTGGCGGGCGGATCAGCGAGGCAGGCGCCGGTGTCCCGGTGGTCACGGACGACGATCCGTTCTGGGGCTCGCCGCTCGATCCCGACCCGAAGGTGCCGGTCAATCCTCACGACTTCACAAGCCCGCACGGCGCGCATGTGCAGATCAACCAGACCTATGCCTCGCTGGCCCTGACCACCGCAGGCCACGAAATCCGGCGCGAAACCGCGCATGACGAAAATCCGCGGCTCGACCTCGCCGATGTGCGGCAGGACATCGCCTATCTCGCCGCGCACGGCCAGAAGCCGGTCGACTGGGGCTGGTACGAGGAAGGCTACGGCAAAGCTGTCAGCACCGCGCACGAGGGCCCGACCGATGCCGACGGCGTGCACGCCGCCTACATCACCCACCACAACGGTCCGCAGTATTTCGGCTACGTCGCCAACAATCCGGCGGAACGTGATCACCTGCACGGCGCCTCCGCCTTCTTCACGGCGCTGAAGACGGGCGGCCTGCCGGCCACGGGCGGCGTGTTCTATCTCAAGGGCGGCTATCTCAACGACATGGGCCTGACGCCGGACAACCCGAGCGCCAAGGCGCGCAGGAATTTCCGCGGTGACGACGATCATCCGGCCTACTCGGACTCGCAGATCAGCGAGGCCTTCGTCGCCAGGGCGGTGAATGCGATCGCCCGCAGCCGCTACTGGAAACACGCGGCAATCATCATCACCTGGGACGATTCGGAAGGCGATTACGACCATGTGCCGCCACCGATCGTGGTGAAGGGGCCGGACCACGAGCCCCTCACCTTCGGCCCGCGCGTGCCGCTGATCGTCATTTCGCCCTATGCGCGGGTGCACCAGATCTCCCATGCCGTTGGCAGTCAGGCCTCGGTGGTGAAATTCGTCGACAAGGTATTCGGTCTCACCCCGCTCGCCCTTCTGCCGGACGAGATGAAGGGCCGCCGCCTGGGCCTGAAGGAATTCGGCGAGGCGAATGTCGGCCCGGCCGACGCGATCACACCGGACACGACGGACCTGATGACCGCCTTCGACCCCGCGCGCCTCGACGGCAAGGCCCGCCCGCTGCCGCCGAGCTACGCCATCATCCCTGATCACGACATCACCACCCTGCCGCAATTCGGGGGCAAGGGCTGCCAGGCCGACGGCATCGTCCCGACCGATGTCGCAAAGGGCATCCACACGAAAATCCCGGCCGACTTCAACCCGCTGCCGAAGACCAATCCGTCCGCCTGAACGCCTTTGGCAGTCCCGGCGCGACCTCCCCGATCGGATGGCATCATTCGATCGGGCATCGAACGCGGCGGCCGGCGTGCTTGCAACATCCAGGGCCGCCGCCCCATATGTCCGGTGAGGCACGTTCCGTCCGGGGAGATTGTCGATGAGCTACCACCTGTCGAAAATGGTCGGCCTGGGCTTCGATGCCGCGGTCGACGCCACCATCGCCGCCCTCCAGGCGGAAGGGTTCGGCGTGCTGACAGACATCGACGTGGCAGCCACCATGCAGAAGAAACTCGGCGTCGCGTTCCGCCCCTACCGCATCCTCGGCGCCTGCAATCCCCGCATGGCGCACGAGGCGCTGAAGCTGGAAGACAAGGTCGGCACCATGCTGCCCTGCAATGTCATCGTCCAGCAGCACGATGACGGCTCGGTGGAAGTTTCGGCGATCGATCCGGTGACCTCGATGCAGGGGATCGACAACCCCGAACTCGCCCGCCTTGCCGGCACGGTGCGCGATATGCTGCGCAGCGTGGTGAACCGCATCGCCTGACTCAGACGCCTTCGCATCGAGGATCTCGATCTGCCCCACCCGGGGCTGGCTATCGTGACATTCTTCCTGGCTGGCATCATCAAGGGTGTGCTCGGCCTCAGCATGCCGGTGATCACGATGGGCGTGCCGGGCGTCATCCTGAGCCCGGCGGAAGCGGCCTCGCTGCTGCTCGTGCCTTCCTTCGCGACAGATCTCTGGCAGTTCCTCGACCATCGTGACGCCGGGAAGGCAATGGCACGATTCTGGCCGATGATGGCCGGTGTTCTCGTTGTCGCATCGGTTGGCAGCGATCTGCTCGCCGGACATGACGCCCGCCCCGAAGCCGCGGCTCTCGGCGCGAGTCTGGCCTGGCACAGCACGCTACCGGCGGCTCGCTGGCCATGTTGGCGCTCGCCCTCGCACCTGCGCTGGCGGGCTTGGCGCTAGGCGGACCGCTGCGCCGCAAGGCCCATCCGGACCAGTTTCGTCGCCTGTTCCTCTACGGACTGATCGTCCTCGGCGCCTTCATCGTCTGGCATGCGGCTTCCGGCGCCGCCTGAGCCCGCGCCGTCCGGACCGAGACCGGGATCAGCCTGAAGTGGCTTGCATGCGCTGCATCAGCATGTCGGCGAACGCATCGAGAATTCGATGCACCGCCGGATTGCGATACGCAAACACGGGTTCATGCTCCGGGTGCACGAGCATCGCAGCGTTGGCCTCGAAGACGAGTACCCGCCCGTCCGGCAGAATCGAAAAATCGATCCCGGCATAATCGAGGTCGAGCCGGCGCCCGATCGCGCCGATCGCCTCCAACGCGGCGTCGCCGATCGCCGCCACAGGATCGTCCAGGAACCGGGCCTCCTCGGCCCGCCGCACCGGATCGAGGTCCATCCCGGCGGTCCAGTAATGCACCATCCAGTGCGGCCCGATGGCGAGATGATAGGGATAGGCGACCCGATCCACGAAGATCATGCGGTATTTGCGATAATACCCGTCAGCGCTGCGATAATCGATGAATCGGCTCAGATACTTTTCGCCCTGCTCGCCCGCCGCGTCTTCGAGTTCGCCTGCCGTCCGCACGCAGCGCAGGCCCTTACCGCCATGGGTGCCCACGGGCCGGATCAGCGCCGGCAGACCGGTGCTCACGGCAACCTCGCCAGCCGCAATTCGCAACACCGGCGGCACCACGGTCCTCTCGATCCCGTTCAGCAGGGCAGCCAGCGCCGTCCGCCCGGTGCGTGCCACGGCTTCTGGCCGGTTCAGGACAGGTCGCCCGGCAGCGAGCGCCCGATGCACCGCCTCACCCAGTGGCGGCATCAGATCCGCTTCGCCGATCGCATTGAAGATCAGATCGTGCGGCGGCAGATCCGGTCCCGTGTCGTTGGCGTGATCGATGAACCACTCGGCCAGCGCGTAGCGCCCGTGTGGCAGGAGGTGTTCCGTCGGCAGGCTCGCCTCGGCGACGCAGGTAAGCACCAGCACCCTCGGCGCATCTGGTGGCCCCGGATGGAGAAAGACGGGATTGTGACGGAACGCGGTTTCGCGGTGCAGGGCAGCGGCGTCCGGCTCGCTGGCCGCCAGCAGCACGGCGAGCGTCCGGTGGGCATCGATCAGGCCGGGATCCCGGCACAGCGCGGCCCTCGCGGCGGCGATCGCCTCGATCGTCTGGCCAAGCCGCGCGCGTGTGGAGCCGAGATTGGCCAGCGCCCGGCCGCTCGGGTCGCCTGGCGCGGCACGGTCGAACCAGGCCGCCGCCTCTTCGAGGCGCCCCAGCTCGGCGAGGCAGTTGCCCAGCGCGACGAGTACTGGCGCTCCCGTCGCGCCATGAGCGATCGCTGTTGCGAAAGCCTCTGTCGCCGGCTCGAACCGCCCGAGCATGCGCAACGCCCGCGCGCGGGCCAGCAGCACGCCCGGATCGTCCGCATCGGCCGCCGCCTCGGCGACAGCAAGCGCCGCCTCGGGTTCACCCGCATCGAGCAACGCCGCCGCGCACGGGGCGGCAATGCCTCGCTGGCCGGGATCAGCAGCCAGCAGGTCGCGATAGAAGCCGATGAGATCAGGCCCACAATCTGCTAGGGCAGGGTTCATGATCCGATCCTGCCATCCCGGAATGAAGGCGGAGTTAATCTCCGGAACGGATCAGGCGAGGCCGAACGACGCCGCGTTCTTGTAGAGCATGTAGACCGCGACGACGAAGACGAGCCCCGCAAAAATCCGGTTCAGCGCGGCGCGCCGCCCGGCCAGATGGATCGCCAGCCGCGTGCCGATCAGCCCGCCGATCACGCCGCCCGCGATGAACTCCACCGCAACCGGCCAATTCACAAGGCCGGAAGCCGCGTAGTTCACCGCGGTGGTCAACCCGAAGCTGCCAACCGACAGCAACGACGAACCGATCGCGAAAATCATCGGCATCCCGGTCGAGAACAGCAGGCCGGGCACGATCAGGAACCCACCGCCGATGCCGAAAAAGCCCGACAACGCGCCAACCGTGAGCGCCGCGGCGGCGACAGCCAGCAGCGTTGCCGCGTCCAGCCGCTCGGCCTGGCCCGCCGTGCCATCCGCCACGCGGCGCGGCCGCAGCATCAGCAACCCCACCGTGATCATCAGGATTGCAAAGAGAAACAGCAGCTTCTTGCCATCAAACGCCTTGCCGAGCGTGGAACCCGCCGCGGCCCCGACGATGCCGAGAACGGCGAAGATGGCCGCGCTCCGCCACCGCACATTCCCCTTGCGCGCATGACCGCCGAAATTCGCGAACGCGTTGGCCGACACTGCGAGCGCGCTGGTCCCGATCGCGACATGGGGGGCGAGGCCGATGACGTAAAGCATAAGCGGCGTCGCCAGGATCGACCCGCCCCCGCCAATCAGCCCGAGGGTGAAACCGACCGTACCACCAGACAAAAGGGCGAGAACCGTCTCGATCATGCCAAACCTCCCCAGGCGGCTCCCGCCATAGAACATTCAGATTCGCGAATATGTCTAGGCCAGGATATATTTTGATTCAAGAATACGATGCCGGACCAGTCACGGCCGGATGATGACGTATCTTTTGCCCGCAAGTTCCATCAGCCGGGGCACGCCAAAGGGCACGGGCTTCACCCTGGGGTTCAGCACCGGCGCATGACCGGTGTCGCGCTTCAGCGTCTCGATCGTGTTCATGCACACGTCGAACTCGACGTTCTGTGCAATCAGGCTGTCGACCCGCTGGCGCAGCGGCGAATCGGCGAAGGTAAGTTCCACGCCCGGCCCGAAGGCGACCACGACGATCGAGGCGGTATCGGGCCAGACCTTCAGCACCGTGTTGGCGTTGTTGAGAACCTCGCGCTGCTTTTCCATCGCCGAGTCGGAGAGTTGCAGCGCCAGCAGGTGGGTGGCGAAAGGATTGTCGGCGGCGGCGCGCCCCACCCCCATCGCCGCCGCCGCAATACCGAGCCCGCCGAACAGCCGCCGGCGCGAACTCATGAAGCCGCGTAACCCGGATTACCGGCGATCCCGAGTACCTTCACCCGGTTGGGCCGTGTCAGCTTCACCGTCTTCACCTGGCGCAGATGCCGGGCCACGACGTCCCAGACCGGCGTGCCGGTCTGCGGCAGCGACACCGAGGCCCAGCTCGCGATGGTATAGTTTTTCGCCGCCTCAACCTTGGTGCCGTCATCGAGCTCCATCCCGGAAATCCGGTGCCCGATCGATTTTGCCGGCGCGCAGGCATAGTTCATGCCGCCGACGCGGATCATGTCGCCGCCCTGCTGGTAATACGGATTGCGATTGAAGAGATTGTCGCAGACATCCTCCATCATCGCCTTGATCTGCGCGCCCGTCATGGTCTGCTTGTACACCATCGGATAGGTGATGGCAGTTTCCGCCAGCAGGTCGCCCATCGTCAATGCTGCGCCACCGAGAACCGTATTGCCCCAGCGGAAACCCGGCGAGAAGGCGATCTGCGCGCCGGTTTCGGCCCGCAGCGCATCCATGATCACCTGATCCACCGAGCCGTAGAAATTATTGCGCCGGTACAGCAGCGTTTCGGTCTCGGCCAGCTTTTCGTCGAGCATCGCGCGATGCGGCGCCTCCTGCGCCTCCACCGCCGCTGCCACCGCCGCGTCCTGCTTCACCTGGTCAGCATAGATTGGCAGCAACCGGTAATGCACGTCCTTCACCTGGCCTTTCGCCAGTTCAAGGTCGAGCACCGCGATGAACTTGCCGGCCGTGCCGGCATTCGTCACCAGTGTGATCCCGCCGGGATTCTTCACCGGCACAGGATGCGGCACCGCATCGTGCGTATGGCCGCCGAGAATGACGTCGATCCCGCGCACCTGGGAAGCCAGTTTGAGATCGACCGGCATGCCGTTATGGGAGAGCAGCAGCACGGCATCGACCTTCTTCACCTCGCGCAGCTCGTCGACAACCTTCTGCATCCGGCCAGGATGGATGCCGAACCGCCAGTCCGGCGTGAACCGGCGTGGATGCGCGATCGGCACATAGGGAAAGGCCTGGCCGATCACGCCAACGCGGTAGCCGCCAAGTTCGCGGATGACATAGGGCTGGAACACGCGCCCGGTCTTCTGGTCGAAGGCCGGCGCGCCCATCATCTGCGATTCCGCCGAGAGAAACACGTTTTGCGCGATGAAGCGCCCGTGCAGCGCCTTGATGATCGCCTCGATCCCGTCCTGCCCGTAGGTGAACTCCCAATGCCCGGTCATCGCATCGATGCCGAGCAGGTTGCCGAGCGCCACCATGTTCTGCCCGCGGGTGAGATTGGCCATCCCCGTGCCCTGGCAGAGATCGCCGCCATCGAGCAGCACCGACCGCCCCGGTCCGGCGCCGGCGCGGAGGCTGTCGATCACCGTCTTGAGGCTGGCGAACCCGCCGAGCCGCCCGTAGCGGTGCGCCAGCGCCTCGAAGTCGAGGAAGGTGAAGGCGTAGGCGTCCCGCGTGCCCGGCTTCATGTGGTAGAAATCGAGGAACGCGGTGCCCACCAGATGCGGCGGACGCCCCTCCGCGCTGCCGACGCCGATATTCTGCGTCGGCTCGCGAAAATGCACCGGCCTGGCATTCGCATGCGTGTCGGTCTGGTGGATGATGCGGACATCGCCGCTCATCTTCACATCGTAAGGATCGCTGGCCGACCAGGCGAGCCGCGGCAGCAGCGCCGTGCTGGCCGCCGCGGTGAGAAGCGCGCGTCGTGCAATCGTCATTTGTTCATTCCCCGCCTGGCCGGCTCAGCGCGGCACTTCGTTCCGCCAGAGATGCTTCTGGCTGCGTGCCTGGGCGATCGAGGCCGCCGCCAGCGCCTCGGCCCGCTTCGCGGAGGCTTCGGCTTTCGCGTAATCCCCTGCCGCATCCGCCGCTTTGGCCGCCTTGAAAGCGGCGACCGTCGGCGTCCACTGGTCTTCGAGGGCCGCGGCCGTCTTCATCTTCGCCGCGGCAGCGGCGATCGCCCGCGCCGCGTCGTCCTTCCCGGCGGCATGCGCAATGCCGAGCCCCAGAACCGTTGCCGCCAGCACCCAAGCCATCCGCTTCATGACCGCGCCCCCGGGCCCGCGATCGGCAGGCCGTTGCTCATGTAGGTGAGGAAGTAGGCAAGGTCGCGATAGGCCGCCGAATCCGGCTTCGCCGGCACCGAACGCACCTTCTTGTTGCAACCGATGAACCGCCGCACCAGCGTGCCGACATTGCCCCATTTCGAACGGTAGACGGGGAAAGATGCCGTGATGCCGAGCGCCGGCGCCAGATACTGCCCCCGCAGCCGCTTGCCCGCCGCCTGCACATGGCAACTGGCACAGGAAAAATTCAGCTGCCCGCGTCGCGAGTAGAAATATTCCTTGCCCGCCTCATAGGCCGCGAGCGCCCTCTTGTCGTTGGGGATGACGACATGGATCGGCTTGCCGTCCGAGGTCGAGGTCATGTAGGCGACGATGTCGGCGAGTTCGCCCTTTGTCAGGCTCAGCGCCTTCAGCCCGTGCCGTGTGCGGCATTCGTTGACGGCGATGCCGATTGTGACGACCTTGCCGGTCTTTTCATCGAACTTCGGATAATCCTGCGCAATGCCGATCCCGCCATGCGGAAAACATGAGGCATAGCTCGCACCGTCGGGAAACTTCGTGTCGAACGCCTTCTTCCCGGCGTCCACCGCGAAGGAATAGGGCGGAAATTCGAGGATCTGCTTCCACTGCGCCCGGTCATTCGCGCTGAAATTATAAGGCCCGTTCACGTAATCCTTCAGCTCGAGCTTCGGGAAACGTGTCTGGAAATACCCCTGGAACGCCTTGAGATCGGCCGCCGGATCGGCTTTTGCCGGCCGCGCCAGCCCCAGCGCCGCGAAGGCCGCGATCATCAGCCACACGCGTTTCATCGTCTTGTCCTCCCCCCAAGCCATGCGCGCGCCGGCGCGGTTCACACCGGCGCGCATCGCTCACATGATGGCCGCCGACATGCTCGCGGTCTCGCCCTTGTTGTCGACCCACGAGACGCCGATCGGATCGCCCGAGGCGCCGCCCTTGAACGAGAACCGGATGAACGGGTTCTTCGAAACCGCGGGTCCCCAGAACCCTCGCAGCACGAGCTTGCCCTTGTGGGTGAACTCGACCACCTCGATGTAGTGCGGCGGGATGAGCTTGCCGTCCTTGCCTTTCACGAAGCCGGAATCCATCGGGTGCTTGATCAGCGCCTCGACCGTCGTGACCCCGCCCGAAGTGGTCGCGTGAACCAGAATCTGATGTGCCATCATTCGTCTCCTCAGCCGCAACCGCCCAGCGTGACCTTGACCCTTTTCGACGTGCTGTAGAGCTTGCCGCCCGACTTCACGACCGCGATGACCTCCGTGGTCTTGGCGAGTTTCAGCCGGCTCGAGATCGCCGGGCTGGTGCCCTCCGGAATTTCATAGGCGCAGGCAAGCGAATAGGGGTTGTGCCGGGCCAGCAGCGCCACGCCGGTAATCTTCGGCTCGTTCGCATCAACCGAAATCGGCACCACCGCGCCATTCTCGGCAATGTCCGGCGCGTCCATCTTCACTTGCGTGGTCGGCGTGAGGCTGGAACTGCCCCAGAGCGCCTTGAGCGCCGGATCGGGCGTCGTCGCCTTGAACGCCGCCTCCGGCCACAGCGACGCCTTCGGCGCGGCAACAGCGGCGGCACGGCCCGATCGCGGCAGCGCCAGCGCCGCGGCAGCGCCGGCGGCGCCGAGCAGCACGGTTCGCCGCGCGGGTCCGGTGGTTTCTGGTTCGGTCATCATCTTTGGTTCCCCCAATTTCCGAATTCCCGCCTTAACGCGGTCCGTTTTCATTTGGTGTAGAGAAAGTCGATCACTTCGTTGATCTGCGTCGGCGTCAGGATCAGGTTTTTCCCAAAGGCCGGCATGACGGTCTGCGGGTTGCGCGCCTGCTCGTCGAACACGATCGCATAGAACGTCTTGCGATCCGGGATCATCGCCTTCACGTTCTTCAGCGCGGGCCCCACATCGCCGGGTTCGACCGCGCCGGCAAAACTGTGACAGGCGACGCAGTTGCCGAGCGCCTTCGTGGTGGCGATTTTTTCACCCGCGGCAATCTGCTGCGGCGTTGCCGCCAGAACCCCGCCGGGCAGCGCCGCCACGGCAAGACCGAGCAGGATGCTGGTGCGTTTCATCTCCTCCTCCTCATTTGCTGCTGCCCTTCATGTTGTCCACCGGACCGGTGGTGCGCGGGGTCAGCCCCATCTTTGCCGCGCTCGAGGTGATCCTGACGGAGCCGGCCGGCACGCAATCCTTCATGCAGGCGGTATTATGCGTGACCGGGCGCGGATCTTTCCAGTTGAAAGAGTCGCGGTTGGGCATTTTGACGCGCGGCACGCTCTGCGCGTCGGCGACGAACTTTCCCTTCACGATCCCGTTCAGGTTCAGGATATAGGCGGTCAGCGCATAAACCTGATCGGGCTTGAGCGTATGCGGGGCGTAGAACGGCATCGCGCGGTTGATGTAGTCCCACAGCGTCGTCGCGTAGGGCCAGTAGCTGCCCACCGTCTTCTGCGGCTCCGACCCGGCGAGCGATCCCACGCCGCCGGCAAGCGCCGGGTAGCCGTGCGCGCCTTCGCCGAAGCCGCCATGACACATCGCGCAATCGGTCGAGAAGAGTTTTTCGCCGGCGGCTACCGTGCCGCTGCCGGGCGGCAGATTGGCCCCGTCGGGCGGCACGGCGATGGTCCAGCCGGCGATCTGCTGCTCCGTCGGCGCGGTGCCAATACCGTAATGACCCGGCGGCGTCGCCGGCTTGTAGCGGGCCAGCGCGCCATTGCCGGTGCCAAGGTCGCGCCACACCTTCAGCGTCGCCGCCGGCACGATCCCCTTGTAGGACGGAGCCGGCGCATCGCCTGCCCAGGCCACCGCAATTGCCGCCGCAACCCCGGCGGCAGCCAGCAGGATCCTACGAAAGTTGGACATTGTTCACCGTCCCGTCCGCCAGCACCTGCCATGTCTGGATCGAGTTGTTTTCATAAACCGGGTCATGGCCCCAGAACTTGTGCTTCTGCCGGATCGTGGGCTGGACATAGCCGGTCTCGTCGGTAACGCGGGACTGGATGAGCGCCGGCTTGCCGTCCCACCACCAGTTGTAGGTGAACCGGGTCAGGCACCGTGACAGCACCGGTCCATCGAGCGTGGCGCGATGGTAGTTCACCCCGCCGTCGAGCGAGATATCGACCTCCTTCACCCGCCCGTTGCCGCTCCAGGCAAGGCCGTGGATCTGGTAGAAGCCGGGGCCGCCGGTCAGCTTCTTCTCCGGACAGGGGAATGTGATGACGGACTTCGCGTTCATCACCCAGGTGAAACCGAGCGATTTTCCATCACCCAGCAACTCGCTGTATTCGCTGGTCTCCTCGCGGGTGATCCAGGGTTCGGTGCCGACCTGGAGCTGGCGCAGCCATTTCACGTTCACATTGCCCTGCCAGCCGGGCACGACGAGCCGCACCGGATAGCCCTGCTCGGGGCGGATCGCCTCGCCGTTCTGCCCCCAGGCGACGATGCAGTCATCGAGGCATTTCACCATCGGCAGCGAGCGGTCCATATGCGCGCCGTCCGACCCGGTGGCGAGCACCCAGCGGCTGTCGGGCAGCAGCCCGGCCTCGTCGAGCAGGGTCGACAGCCGGACCCCCGTCCATTCGGCGCAGCCGATCATGCCGTGGGTGAACTGCAGCGAATTGAGCTGCGCCGCCGGCCATTCGGTCGCGCCATTGGCGGGGCACTCGATGAAATGGATGCGGGAAACCGAGGGATAGCGCATCAGCTGGTCGAGCGTGAGCAGCAAGGGCCGCTTCACCCGGCCGGAAATCATCAGCCGGTAGTCCTTCGGATTGATGCTCGGCCGGCCGGAATGGTAGCGCTCGAAAAACAGCCCGTTCGGCGTGATGATGCCGTGATGGTCCTGCAACGGCGTGAAGCTCGCATCCGCATCGGTGGTCGGCGAGAGCCAGGGCACATACCGGCGGATGACGTTTTTCTCGAAGCGCGACGGCCGGCCATAGGGCCGCGAATCGACGCCCGCGCCGAGCGAATTCGACCATGGGTCGTCAGAGGGTGGAGCGCCGGTCGCGGCGCGCGCGCTGGTGGCAACGGCCGTGGCGCCAAATGCGGCGCCTAGCCTGAAAAGGCCTCTTCGATCAGTCTTGGACATATCCCCTCGCAGTAGCGATATTCTCTCCCGCGAGCTGCAGGAAGGACCAATTTTTCTTTAGGTTACATTTATATAGCAAATGGAATATGTCAAATAAAAAAATCGGATCGGAAAAATGGTTTCAGTTCTGCTCTACGCTCTGCTCTGGGTCAGCTTCGGCGCGGGGCACAGCGCCCTGGCGGCGCCGCTGGGCCGCGGATTGCTCCGACGGATCGCAGGCGCCGGCGACCGCCTCGCCTACAACGTGATCGCGATGGTCCATCTTGCCCTCGTGCTGGCGATCGGCCGGAGGCTGTTCGCGGACCAAACCTTTGCGCTGCCCGACTCGTTGCGCGCCCTCGGCTGGCTGGCGGCGGCGGCGGGAGCCGTCGTGCTCATCCTTGCTGGGCGGAATTACGAGCTCGCCCGCTTTCTCGGCCTCGCCCAGCTGCGCGCCGGCACACCCGACCAGGCCGCCACACCCGAGCCGCTGGCAACAGGCGGCATGAACGGCGTGGTGCGCCACCCGCTCTATCTCGGCCTGCTGCTGATCATCTGGGGCGTCGCGACCTCGCCGTTCCGCCTCGCCACCGCCGCCGCCGCAACGGCCTATCTCTTGGTCGGCATCCGCTTCGAGGAGCGGAATCTGCTTCGCATCTATGGCGATTCCTACCGTCGCTACCGCTCCCATGTGCCGATGCTGGTGCCGCGGCGTCTCTGGCCGCGCTGAATTCACTTGACGCAAACGGCAATAGCCCTGACCCTGTTGCGCCAAGGAGGACCGCGAGCATGAACGTCACCACGAAAATCACCCCGCCGACCGGCATTTCCGAGGAGGAATGGCAGGTACGCTGCGATCTGGCCGCGCTCTACCGGCTGGTCGCGCATTTCCGGATGACCGATTTCATCTACACCCACATCAGCGCGCGGGTGCCGGGCCCGGAGCATCATTTCCTGATCAACGATTACGGCGTGATGTTCCACGAGATGCGCGCCTCCGACCTCGTGAAGATCGACATCCACGGCAACCGGATCGACACGCCCGGCATTTCGGCCCGGCGGGTGAACCAGGCCGGCTTCACCATTCATTCCGCTATCCACATGGCGCGCCCGGACCTTGCCTGCGTGGTGCACACCCACACCGCCGCCGGCATCGCGGTCGCCGCCCAGGAACAGGGGCTGCTGCCGATCAGCCAGCACGCGATGAAGTTCTACGGCCGCCTGTCCTATCATGGCTACGAGGGAATCGCGCTCGATCTCGACGAGCGGGAGCGGATCGTCCACGATCTCGGCCAGAACAAGGCGATGATCCTGCGCAATCACGGACTGCTGGTCGGCGGGCGCACCATCCCCGAAGCGTTCCACGAGATCTACTTCCTGGAACGCGCCTGCCAGGCGCAGATTGCCGCCATGTCGGGCGGCGCGAAACTGGTCATCCCGCCGCGGGAGGTCTGCGAGCACACCGCCGCCCAGTTCAACATGGACGAAGCGAATCGCATGGCGCACTACGAAATGGCCTGGACGTCGGCCCTGCGTCTGATCGAGGGAGACGGCGACTACCGCAGCTGAGCCCCGCCGAGCGCGAACTGCGCCAGCACGGCGCGCACCAGCGCCTCGGGATCGGGCGGATCGATCCGCCCGTCGATCAGCAGGCTGGCCAGTCCATGCACCATCGACCAGGCGGACAGCGCCGCGATCTCGGCGCGGTCCGCCGGCACGAGGCTCGTGATCCGCGCGCGAAGCACACCGAACGCGGCACCGGCGGAAAGACTGCCGCGCGCCACCGCAGCCCCGAACATCAGCCGGAACAGCGCCGGTTCCTCCCGCGCGAAACGCACATAGGCCACGCCCTGCGCGCGTAGCGCCTCCATACCGCGCGAACTCGCGTCAGCCGCTTCGACCGCGACGCGCAACCGTTCGAACCCCTCCGCCGCAATCGCGGCGAGCAGTGCTTCCTTGTCGGCAAAATGGCGATAGGGCGCCGTGGCCGACACGCCGGCCAGGCGGGCAACGCCCCGCAATGTGAGCCCATCCACTCCCGCTGCGCGCAACCGCCCGATCCCGGTCTCAACCAGCGTGCGGCGGAGGTCTCCATGATGATAGGGTGATGTTGACATCGTTAACACGGAAGTTCATCGGTTAGGGATCGACAGCAAGTCATTGTCATTCAATCGTTTTTCAGGATATTCTGGTGTAACGATATGACCGCTACGGAGCGTTACACACGGCCAGATCGACTGTAGCACAGCCCGACCGCGACCCTAATCCTTGCGCAGCAAATTAGGTCACATAGGGTTGCGTATGTTATGAACTAGAATTAATAATGTTCAAGGAACGATCAGGTTCGGTTGCGGATTTCGGTCGTTCTCAAGGTCTTTTTACAAAAAATGGAAATCGCTTAATAATGAACCGTTCTGCTTTATTAGCATTTTCGGCAGCAACTCTTGCGCTTAGCGGTTGTGCCTCAATCGTTGACGGAACAAGTCAGACACTTTCTGTCAAAACAGTTGCCAATGGCCAGACTCTTCCAGGCGCGGAATGCGCCTTGAAGAGCAACAAGGGGACTTGGTATGTGAACACTCCGGGGACGGTTACGGTTCACAGAGGCTATGACGCATTGAATGTCAAATGCACTCATGCGGGGTATTCTCCCGGTGTTCTCGCTGTTAAATCCTCAACGAAGGGAATGGCATTTGGGAATATCTTATTTGGTGGCTTAATTGGTGCAGGCGTCGATATGTCCGACGGCGCTGCATACAATTACCCCAATCTTATCACCGTTCCGATGCAACCGACACCAGCCCCAGCCTCGACTACGCAAGCGAATACGTCGCAGCCAACTAGCTAATACAGATTGATCGACAGGGACTTCCGGCACTTTGAGGAATCAGGTGTCGGCAGCCCCAAATCGTCTTTCGTCATCAAAACTCGGCAAAACTAGAATAATAACAACAAAAAATTGCGGCTTTGCAAATGGTCCAGAAGTGATTCCTACCGGTTAGCGCTCTGCCAGCCCATTTCCCATTTCGGTTGCGCGTGTCGCGTGGTGAGATTATGGCGCGGCAAACAAGACTTGAAACGCAGCACAACGAAAGCCGGTTGATATGCTGGGTTGTCGTAGCGTTTTGCAGAGTGGCATCGCGTCGTTGCGGATGGCTGGCGGATGGTCGGGCCGGATGGTCCGCATAGCCTGAGCCGCGCTGGCGCTGCGATGCCGGCTCGACTATCGCGATTGCCGATAGTCGGTGTCTCGCTGCGGCACATCCGCACCACTACGCAAAATCACGGATTACGCGTACCACATATCATGCCAAGGCGCGGCGCTGAGTCATGCGTTCCGGGAATCGTCGGGATTCCGTTTGGACGCGAGTCAGTCGATTCCGTGCTGCTTATGATTCGAGTCAACAAACGGTGGATATGTAACGGTCAGGCACATAGGACGGTTAGGCGGAAGCCGTTAAATTACTTATTATTATGGCTATTTCAGGCACTATTGACCCAGCTAACATTTCGCCTGATGTTTACGTTGTAAACATGGAGATGGCACGATGAGTCGGACATCGCAACCGGTTACGGTCGACCTCTCCGGATTTCCCGATCTGACAGTCGTCTATCTGGGCATGAAAGTAACGAAAATCCGGGGCGTTGCCACCCTTCTGGGCCTCGGCCGTCCGTTGCGGGCGCTCGGCCAGAACCGTCCGGACGGGCTGCTGCATCAGGACCTGTTTCTCTGGCGGATCGATCACGTCGGCATCCGTCAATACTGGCGCGATTTCGATGCCCTGGAATGTTTCACGCGCAGCGCGCCGCACAGCATCTGGTGGCGCGAGTTCTCCGCCGCTCCGCGCGGCACCGGCTTCTGGCATGAAACCTACCGCAAGGCGGGAGGCATGGAAGGGATCTATCTTCACATGCCCGAGCCGGGCGGCTTCGCCAGCTTCGCGCCGCACATTTCACGCGCCGGCCTCCACGCCACGGCGCGGCGGCGGAGCGACGCCTCGCTCCGTCCTACAGACCCACGATCTCCGTCCTGATTTCGCGGGTCGTCGGGTCGAACAGCGCTATACCCAGCCCCTCGTCACGCTGGGCCCGCACGGCAGCGAGATATATTGCCAGCGCCTTGCGGATCAGCCTGGCCTTGTCTTCCGTCGTGGTCGCAAACTCCTCGATCTGCCGGCCCAGCTCATCCGACAGGAGCAGATTGAAGCGGACTGACATCCTCGTCTTCTCACGGATCACATTCAACTTTGTTGATATGGATCACGTTATCGTGAGATTCAAGCGGCGACCTCTTCGGCGACAGTTTCGGCACTGGTCGTGAGCGCAAGGAAGACGCAGGCGGCGACCACCGCGGAAACCGCGAAGGAAATGTCACCGAACCCCGGATGGGTCGCCGCAAAGGAACCAACGAACAGAGGATACTGGTTGAAGAACGGCACACTGGCCGCGATCCCGACGATCCAGGCCACGAACCCCGCATTCCCCCTGCCGATCCGGCTACGCCGGCGCGTGTAGTGGGCGAGCATCGTCACGGCAATCCACGGCGCGGTCCAATAGCCGAGGAAGAAGAGGAAATCCTCGTAGTTCTTGATGAAGTTGGTCGCGGCGAGCACCGAGATCACCGTGCCGATCGCGCCGCTGAGCAGCGCGGCCTGATACTGTTTCAGCCGGAAGCCGAGGGCGAGCGAGGAGAGCGTGGCGGAGTAGATGTTGAGGATGTTCGCGCTGATCGTGCCGATCACGATGGCGATGATCAGCGGCGCATGGAACCAGTGCGGCATCCAAGGCGTGAATAGGTCCGAAGGTTTCGAGAGCGCGACCGTCGCGCCGATCAGCGCGCCCAGCACTTCCATCCAGACACATGACAGGAAGGTCGCCGAGAACGCGTTGGCGAACACCGCGCGCCGGGTCGCCGCCCGGTCGCCGGTGTGGTGAAGGTAGCGGGTGTAGTCGGACGAATAGGGAATCCATCCAAGGACATAGGCGACGATGATCGAGGTGGTCAGAATGAAGGCGCCGGATGTGCCGCCCACGTTCTTGAGCAGCTTGGGATTGGCCGGCGGCAGGTGGCCGACATGGGTTGCCGCGAAGACGCTGAGAATGAGGAAGATCGCGACCAGCAGGAAGAAGAAGTATTTTTCCGCCGCATGGATAAGGTCATGCCCGATGGCGGCGATGGCGACCTGGATGACGCAAAGCGCGATGATGTTCGGGATCAGGCCGGTGCCGAGCATGTATTCCAGCGCGTAGCCGCCGATGATCGTGTTCACCCCGAACCACGAGAAGCCGCCGAAGAAGTTCAGGAACGACGGTAGCCGGTTGCCCAACTGGCCGAACCAGGCGGCGCCCTGGATCATCTGCGGCAGCCCGTATTCGACGCCGAAGGTCGAGAACAGGCCGAGGATGACGGCGCCGATCAGGTTTCCAAGCAGGATGGCGCCGATCGCGTCGGTGGCGGAAAGTCCGAAGGCACCGGTTGCCAGCGCGCCGGTGGTGATGGTCGCGAACTCGACGTTCGCGGCCATCCAGAGCCCGAACAGCGCCCGTGGACTGCCGCGCGTCTCCTCCGGCGTGACCTGTGATATGCCCTTTGTCTCGACCGTGAGAGTTCCTGCCTCGGCCATGCCCGCCTGCCCCCGTTGTTTCTGCCCGGCACCGGATGCAGCAAAAACCGTGCCGGTGTAAATAGCGAATATTGGCCGCCGCCTGCCCGAAATGCGGGCAATGCCTGCCTTCGATCTGGCCCCTACAGCCGCAGGGCGGGCAGCATCGTCCAGGCGGCGCCAGCGGCGATCGCGATGCCATAGGGCAGGCCGGAGCGGTGCGCCCGCCACCGCTCGACCGCCCAGAGGCGGCG
>NZ_AFPR01000122.1:0-12018 GCF_000219295.1 Acidiphilium sp. PM | reverse complement strand
GGCCGCCTGCGTTTTCGTGGTGAGGTCGGCGAGGCGGGCGACGACCTGCGCTGTCTTGTCCTCGGTGGCGCGCAACGCGGCGTTGGCGGTGATTTCCTGGGCCAGCAGGGCTTTCCGACGCGCTGCCGCCATGGCCTCCGCCCTTGCCGCCGCCGCCGCCGCCGCGCGATGGCGTTGCGCTGCCGCGTTCGCCTGATCGAGCCGGCTGCGCGCCGTGCCGAGCTGGTCGGCCCGCGCCGCGCCGGCGGCGAGTACTGCGACCAACAGCGCGGCAGTCGCGGCGAGGCGGCGCGCGGCCAGTAGCATCAGGCGCCGATCAGGCTCCGGCCGGTCATCGCTTCCGGCTGGGGAAGCCCGAGCAGGGCGAGAAGCGTCGGCGCGAGGTCGGCGAGCCGGCCGTCATGCAGTTTCGCATCCGCCGGCCCGCCGGTCAGCAGCACCGGCACGCGGTTGAGCGTGTGCGCGGTGTGCGGGCCGCCGGTTTCGGGATCGCGCATCATCTCGCAATTGCCGTGATCGGCGGTGACGATCATCGCGCCGCCCTGGGCGCGGATCGCCGCCTCGATCCGGCCGAGTCCGGCATCGACGGTCTCCACCGCCTTGATCGCGGCGGGCAGCGAGCCGGTATGGCCCACCATGTCCGGGTTGGCGAAATTCAGGACGATGAGGTCGAAGCGGCCGGATTCGATGGCGGCGACGACCTTGTCGGTCAGTTCCGGCGCCGACATTTCCGGCTGCAGGTCGTAGGTCGCGACCTTGGGCGAGGCGACGAGGATGCGTTCCTCGCCCTCGAACGGCGTCTCCCGCCCGCCGTTCAGGAAGTAGGTGACGTGCGGGTATTTCTCGGTTTCCGCCGCGCGCAGCTGGCGCTTGCCGGCGCGGGCGACCACCTCGCCGAGCAGGTCGTCCATCCGCTGCGGCGGGAACAGCGTGTGCATGAAATGCGCGAGATCGTCGGAATAGGTCACCATGCCGAGCGCGGCGGCGAACCGGATATGCCGGGCGTGCTCGAAGCCGTCGAAGCCAGGATCGAGCAGGGCGGAGAGGATCTCGCGCACGCGGTCGGCGCGGAAATTGGCGCAGAGCAGGCCGTCGCCGTCGCGCATGCCCTCGTAGTCGCCGATCACGACCGGCTTGACGAACTCGTCCGTCACCCCCTCCGCATGGCTTGCCTTCACCGCGGCGACCGGATCGTCGGCATGGCTCCCCTTGCCCTCGGTGAACAGGTCGAAGGCGAGGCGGACGCGCTCCCAGCGGTTGTCACGGTCCATCGCGTAATATCGGCCGATCACGGTCGCGATCTCCGCCCCTTTCGGCAGCGCGTCGCGCAGCCAGGCGAGGCAGTCCGGCGCGCTTTCCGGCGCCGTGTCCCGCCCGTCGGTGATGGCGTGGACGAAGACGGGAATGCCGGCCTGCGCGACCGCGCCGGCAAGGGCTGCGACATGGCGCTGATGCGCGTGCACCCCGCCCGGAGAGACGAGGCCGAGCAGATGGCAGGCGCCACCCGATTCGCGCAGCGCGTCCACGAAGCGGCGCAGGTCGGCATTCTCGGCCAGCGAGCCGTCCTCGATCGCGCTGTCGATCCGGGGCAGTTCCTGCATGACCACCCGGCCGGCGCCGATATTGGTGTGGCCCACCTCGGAATTGCCGATCTGACCCTCGGGCAGGCCGACATCGCGGCCGCAGGCGCTGAGGAAGGCGTGCGGCGACTCCCGCCAGAGACGGTCGAAATGCGGCGTGTTCGCCAGGGCCACGGCGTTGTCGGCGCGGTCCTCGCGCCAGCCGAACCCGTCGAGTATCGTCAGCATCACCGGCCTGGTCATCGCACTCTCCCTCATCTGCCGCCCGCAGATGGACAGAGGCGCTTGCGCGGGTCAAGCGCGGTTCCGATCCGGCACCGGCACCTCTATATAGGCCGAATGCTGATCGATTCTCATTGCCATCTCGACTACTTCACCGAGGCCGAGCGTCCCGCCGTCATCGCCCGCGCGCACGAGGCCGGGGTCGGGCGGATGGTGACCATCGGCACCTCGATGCGCCAATCGGAAACCGCGATCGCCATCGCCGAGAGCGATCCCAGCGTGTTCGCCTGCATCGGCGTGCATCCGCACAATGCCGGCGGCGATGCGGGCGTGCCCAGCCCGGAGGCGATCGCCGAGGTGACGCTGCATCCCCGGGTAATCGGCATCGGCGAATCCGGGCTCGACTATTTCTACGACAAGGCGCCGCGCGCGGTTCAGGCGGAGAATTTCCGCGCCCATATCCGCGCGGCGCAGATGACCGGCCTGCCTCTTGCCATCCATGCCCGCGACGCGGATGACGACGTCGCCACCATGCTGGAGGACGAGCACGCGAAGGCGCCATTCCTGTTCCTGCTGCACTGTTTTTCCTCGGGCCGGGGGCTGGCCGAGCGGGCGCTGGCGATTGGCGGGTTCCTTTCCTTCTCCGGCATCCTGACCTTCCCGAAATCGGCGGAACTGCGCGAGATCGCGCGCGATATTCCGCGCGAGCGGCTGCTGGTGGAAACCGACTCGCCCTATCTCGCCCCGGTGCCGTTCCGCGGCAAGCGCAACGAGCCGGCGCACACCGTCCACACCGCCAGGGTGCTGGCGGAGGTGAAGGGCATGGGAATGGCCGAGATGGCCGATCTCACCACCGCGAATTTCCGCCGCCTGTTCGTCAAGGCTTCATGAGGTTCACGCTCACGCTGCTCGGCACCGGCGGCTCGGCCGGGCTGCCGCAGATCGGCGGCCCGGATGGCGGCGGCGACTGGGGGCAATGCGATCCGGCGGAGCCGCGCAACCGCCGTACCCGCGCGAGCGTGGTCTTCAGCGCCGCCGACGGGCAGCGCATCCTGGTCGATACCGCGCCGGAAATCCGCCTGCAGCTTACCGACAACCGGATCGACCGGATCGACGCGGTGATCATCACCCATCCGCACGCCGACCATATCGCCGGGCTCGACGACATCCGCATCCTCAACCGTCTCCGCGGCACGCCGATCGACGCCTATACGGACGAGCGCACCTGGGCGGAGCTGCGCCAGCGGTTCGACTACGCGTTCCGGCCCTGGGAGCCGCCCGGCTTCTTCCGCCCGGTGCTGCGCACCCACACGATCCTGCCCGGCGAGACCAGGACCATCGCGGGCCTGCCGGTGCGCTTTATCCGGCAGGATCACGGCTTCATTCCCTCGCTCGGGCTGCGCGTCGGCAATGTCGCCTACTGCCCGGACGTGGTGCGCTTCACGCCCGACCAGTTCGCCTTGCTGGAGGGGGTGGACACCTGGATCATCGACTGTTTCACACGGCGCGGACCGCACCCGACACATGCCCATCTCGACCAGGTGATCGAATGGGCGACGGCGCTGCGCCCGCGCCGCACCATCCTGACCCATATGGGGCTCGACATGGATTACCGCACGCTGTGCGACACGCTGCCCGCCGGCTTCGAGCCCGCGTTTGACGGCATGATCATCGAGGGAGACGCACCATGACGCATGAAGAGAAACTCGACCGGCTGGCCGAGGTCGCCGTCCGCATCGGCGTCAACGTGCAGACCGGCCAGGAGCTGATCGTCAACGCGCCGATCGAGGCGCGCGACCTGGTGGACCGGATCGCGACCCATGCCTATCGCGCCGGCGCGGCGCTGGTGATCCCCTTCTTCGCGGACGACCTGATCCAGCGTGCCCGGTTCCGCGAGGCGAGCGAGGACAGTTTCGATTTCGCGCCGGCCTGGCTGTACGAGGGGGTGGCGAAGTCGATCGACGAGGGCGCGGCGATGCTGACCGTGGTCGGCACCGACCCAATGCTGCTCGCGGATTGCGACCCGGCGCGGATCGGCCGCGCCCAGCGCGCGATGGCGCGGGCGATGAAGCCGGTGCGCGGCTTGATCAGCGGTTTCGCCACCAACTGGTCGATCCTGTCCTTCGCAACACCGGGCTGGGCGAAATCGGTCTTCCCCGGCGAGCCCGACCCGGCCGCGCGTCTGTGGGATGCGATCTTCGAGGTCTGCCGAATCAACGTGGCCGATCCGGTTGCCGCCTGGCATGCCCATGTCGCGACCCTGCGGGCGCGGTGCGACGCGCTGAACGCCCGCCGCTTTGCCGCGCTGCGCTTCAACGGGCCCGGCACCGACCTGGAAGTCGGCCTGGCCGACGGGCATCTCTGGGCGGGCGGGTCCGCGACATCGAAGGATGGCACCGCCTGCATGCCGAACATGCCGACCGAGGAAGTGTTCACCATGCCGCATCGCGAGCGGGTGAACGGCAGCGTGCGGGCGAGCAAGCCGCTGGTGCATGGCGGCGCGCTGATCGAGGACATCGAGGTGCGGTTCGAGGCGGGGCGGATCGTCGAGGCGAAGGCGAGGCGGGGCGAGGACGTGTTCCGCGCCCTGATCGCGACCGACGAGGGGGCGAGCCGCCTAGGCGAGGTGGCGCTGGTGCCGGATGCCTCCCCGGTATCGCGCTCGGGGCTGATCTTCCGCAACACGCTATTCGACGAGAACGCGGCGAGCCACATCGCGCTCGGCCAGGCGCTGGCGCTCAACATGGAAGGCGGTTGCGATGCCGCCCGCGGCGCCAACGAAAGCCTCATCCATGTCGACTGGATGATCGGCTCGGCGCTGATGGACGTCGATGGCGTGAACGCCGACGGCACCATCACGCCGGTGATGCGCGGCGGCGCCTTCGTGATCTGAGCGCCGGCTGGCGCGATCAGAGCCGGCGGACGGTGTAGGCGGCTTCCAGCGCCTCGGTGATCGAGCGGCCATGGGCGGCGTCGCGCGCCTCGAACATCACTTCGAGATGCGCGGCCTGCACGGTCGGCGAGGCGAACTGGCGCTGGTGCACGACCTCGATGATGTTGCCGCCCTGATCGCCGATGCGGGCGGCGATGTCGGCCAGCACGCCGGGGCGGTCCGGGATTTCCATCAGCACCTTCACGATCCGCCCGTCGCGCATCAGGTTGCGCAGTAGCGTGTTGGCGAGGACGCGGGTGTCGATATTGCCGCCGCAGATCGGCAGGGCGAGCCGGCGGCCGGCGAAGCGCTGCGGGAAGGTCAGCACCGCGGCGAGGGCGGCGGCGCCGGCGCCCTCGGCGACGATCTTGCCGCTCTCGGCCAGCATCGCGATCGCCTGCTCGACCGCCGCTTCCGGCACGACCAGAACCTCGACCTCGTGTTCCTTCAGCAGCGCGAGCGGCAGCTGGCCGATATCGCGCACCGCGATGCCCTCGGCGATGGTCGCGCCGCCGACCTTGACCTCCTGGCCCGCGAGCGCCTGGGCAAAGCCGGCATAGCTTTCGACCTCGACGCCGAGGATCTCGACGCCGGGGCGCAGCGCCCGCGCCGCCACCGCGCAGCCGGAGATGAAACCGCCGCCGCCGGTCGGGATCACCAGCGCGTCGAGATCCGGCAGGTCATGGATCACCTCGAGGGCGAGCGTGCCCTGGCCGGCGATCACGTCCGCGTCGTCGTAGGGGTGGACGAAGACCAGGCCTTCGCGGGCGGCGAGTTCATGGGCGTGGGCGGCGGCCTCGGCGAGGGTTTCGCCGTGCAGCACCACCTGCGCGCCCCAGGCCCGGGTGCGGGTGACCTTCGTGGTCGGGGTGAAGCGCGGCATCACGATGGTGGCGCGGATGCCGGCGAGCTGGGCGTGGCGCGCCACCGCCTGGGCGTGATTGCCGGCCGACATCGCGATCACGCCGGACTTGCGCTCGGCCTCCGTCAGCAGGGCGATGCGGTTTGCCGCCCCCCGTTCCTTGAAGGCGCCGGTGGCCTGCAGGTTCTCGAGCTTGAGATGGATGTCCGCACCGGTCGCGCGCGAGAGCGCGTCGGCGCGGACCAGCGGCGTGCGCAGCACCGCGCCGGCGATCCGGCCGGCCGCCGCCTCGATATCGGCGAGGGTGACCAAGGCCTCAGCCGAACCGGACGGCGAGGATCTCGTAGCTGCGGTCGCCGCCGGGGGCGGGCACCGAAACGGTGTCTCCCGGCTTCTTGCCGATCAGCGACTTGGCCAGCGGCGAGGTGACGGAAATCCGCCCGGCCTTGATGTCCGCCTCGTGGACGCCGACGATCTGGTAGGTGACTTCCTTGTCGCTCTCCTCGTCGATCAACTCGACATGGGCGCCGAACTTCACCGTGTCGCCCGACAGGGTGGACGGATCGATCACCTCGGCGGCGGAAATGATTTCCTCGAGTTCGGCGATCCGACCCTCGATGAAGGACTGGCGCTCGCGCGCGGAATGGTATTCCGCGTTTTCCGACAGGTCGCCGTGGCTGCGGGCCTCGGCAATCGCCCGAATGATCGCCGGCCGCTCCTCGGACTTGAGGTGGCGCAGCTCGGCTTCGAGATTCTGCAGTCCGGGCCCGGTCATCGGGAATTTTTGCACGGCAGTTCCTTCAGTCAGGTTAAGCCAACAGGCGTAAGGATGAGCGAAAAAGTCGCGGGCCGGAGGAATCCGGCGCCACGATCATCGGAACGATTGCGGAAAATACGACTGAAGCGGCGCGACTTCAAGGCTGCCCGCGGCAAGGGCGGCGATGGCGTGCGAGGCCGCCCGCGCGCCGGCGATGGTCGTGTAGTGCGGCACGCCGTGGTTCAGCGCCTGGCGGCGGATGTCGAAACTGTCCGCCACGGTCTGCGCGCCGGAGGCGGTGTTGATCACCAGCTGAACCTCGCCGGAGCGGATCGAGTCGACGCAGTGCGGCCGGCCCTCCAGCACCTTGTTCACCGCCCGCGCGGCGATGCCGGCTTCGGAAAGATGCGCGGCGGTGCCACGGGTCGCCATGATCTCGAAGCCGAGATCGACGAAGCGGCGGGCGATCGCGAGGATCGCCGGCTTGTCGGAATCCCGCACCGAGAGGAACACCGTGCCCGCCTGCGGCAGCTTCACCCCGGCGCCAAGCTGGGCCTTGGCGAAGGCGCGGGCGAAGCTGACATCCAGCCCCATCACCTCGCCGGTAGACTTCATCTCGGGGCCCAGCAGCACGTCGACGCCGGAGAAGCGGGCGAAGGGGAACACCGCTTCCTTCACCGCAACGTGACTGCGCATCACGCTGTCGTCCAGCCCGAAGGAGGCCAGCGCCTCGCCGGCCATCACCCGCGCGCCGATCTTCGCCACCGGTACGCCGGTCGCCTTGGCGACGAAGGGCACGGTGCGCGAGGCGCGCGGATTGACCTCCAGCACGTAGACGTTCTCGCCCTGGATCGCGAACTGCACGTTCATCAGCCCGATAACATTGAGCGCCTTCGCCATCGCCTCGGTCTCGGCGCGCAGTTCGGCGACGATGGCGGGCGAGAGCGAATAGGGCGGCAGCGAGCAGGCGGAGTCGCCGGAATGGATGCCGGCCTCCTCGATATGCTCCATCACGCCGGCGACGTAGACGCTCTGGCCGTCCGCGATGCAGTCGACATCGACCTCGATCGCATCGTTCAGGTAGCGGTCGATCAGCACCGGGTTGGTGCCGGAGACCACCACCGCCTCGCGCATGTAGCGGCGCAGGCTGGCGAGGTCGTAGACGATTTCCATCGCCCGGCCGCCGAGCACGTAGGAGGGGCGGATGACGACGGGGAAGCCGATCCGCTCGACGATCGCTTCCGCCTGCTCGGCCGAGCGGGCCAGCCCGTTTTCCGGCTGGCGCAGGCCGAGCGAGCGCAGCAGGTCGTGGAAGCGCTCGCGGTCCTCCGCGGCATCGATCGCGTCGGCCGAGGTGCCGAGGATCGGGATGCCGGCCTCGGCGAGGGCCTGGCTGAGCTTGAGCGGCGTCTGCCCGCCATACTGCACGATGCAGCCGAGCAGCGTGCCGCGCTCCTGCTCGCGGCGGAGCAGGGAGAGCACGTCCTCGGCGAAGAGAGGCTCGAAATAGAGGCGGTCGGAGGTGTCGTAGTCGGTCGAGACTGTCTCGGGGTTGCAGTTGACCATGATGGTCTCGAACCCCGCCTCGCGCAGCGCATAGGCGGCGTGGACGCAGCAATAGTCGAACTCGATGCCCTGGCCGATCCGGTTCGGGCCGCCGCCGAGAATGACGACCTTGCGCCGCTCGCTCGGCTCCGCCTCGCAGACCGGCGCGCCGAAGCCGCCTTCATAGGTCGCGAACATATAAGAGGTCGCCGATGCGAATTCGCCGCCGGTGCTGTCGATCCGGCGATAGACCGGGGTGACGCCGAGGGCGAGGCGCGCCTTGCTCACATCCGCCTCACTCCGGCCGGTAAGGGCGGCGAGGCGGCGGTCGGAGAATCCCAGCGCCTTGAGCGCGCGCATGCCGAGCTCGTCGCCGGGCAGGCCCTCCGCGGCGACGCGGCGTTCGGCCTCGACGATGTCCTCCATCTGGCGGAGGAACCAGGGGTCGAACTTGCAGGCGGCGTGGATTTCCTCGACCGAGAGGCCGGCGCGCAGCGCCTCGGCGGCGATCAGCAGCCTGTCGGGCCGCGGGGTGGAGAGCGCGGCGCGGAAGGCATCGCGCGTGCCGTCACCCGGCTTCTCGACCGGATCGAGCCCGGCGAGGCCGGTCTCCAGGCTGCGCAGCCCCTTTTGCAGCGCCTCGGGGAAGGAGCGGCCGATCGCCATCGCCTCGCCGACCGACTTCATCGAGGTGGTCAGCAGCGCCGGCGTGCCGGGGAACTTCTCGAAGGTGAAGCGCGGGATCTTGATGACGACGTAGTCGATCGTCGGCTCGAAGCTCGCCGGGGTGACGCGGGTGATGTCGTTGCGCAGCTCGTCGAGCGTGTAGCCGACGGCGAGCTTCGCCGCGATCTTGGCGATGGGAAAGCCGGTCGCCTTCGAGGCCAGCGCCGAGGAGCGGGAGACGCGGGGGTTCATCTCGATGATGACCATGCGCCCGTCGGCCGGATTGACGCCGAACTGCACGTTCGAACCGCCAGTATCGACGCCGATCTTGCGCAGACAGGCGATCGAGGCGTCGCGCATCAGCTGGTATTCGCGGTCGGTCAGGGTCAGCGCGGGGGCGACCGTGACGGAGTCGCCGGTGTGCACGCCCATCGGGTCGATGTTCTCGATCGAGCAGACGATGATGCAGTTGTCCGCCCGGTCGCGGACCACCTCCATCTCGTATTCCTTCCAGCCGAGCACGCTTTCCTCGATCAGCACCTCGGTGGTCGGCGAGGCGTCGAGCCCGCCGGCGACGATTTCGAGGAATTCCTCGCGGTTGTAGGCGATGCCGCCGCCGGTGCCGCCAAGGGTGAAGGAGGGGCGGATCACCGCCGGCAGGCCGACCAGGTCGAGTGCTGCGCGCGCCTCGTCCATTGTATGGGCGATGGCGCTGCGCGGGCTCTCGATGCCGATCTCGGCCATCGCGTCGCGGAATTTCAGCCGGTCCTCGGCGCGGTCGATCACCTCGGCGCGGGCGCCGATCAGCTCGACGCCGTGCTTCTCAAGCGTGCCGGCCTTGGCGAGCGCCATCGCGGTGTTCAGCGCCGTCTGCCCGCCCATGGTGGGCAGCACCGCATCCGGCCGTTCCTTGATGATGATCTTCTCGACCATCTCCGGCGTGATCGGCTCGATATAGGTGGCATCCGCCAGTTCGGGATCGGTCATGATCGTGGCGGGATTGGAGTTCACCAGGATCACCCGGTAGCCCTCCTCGCGCAGCGCCTTGCAGGCCTGGGCACCGGAATAGTCGAACTCGCAGGCCTGGCCGATGACGATGGGCCCGGCGCCGATGATCAGGATCGATTTGATGTCTGTGCGTTTCGGCATGGTCAGCCCTCCATCATCGCGACAAAGCGCCGGAACAGGTGATTGGCATCCGACGGGCCAGGGCTGGCCTCGGGGTGATATTGCACGGAGAAGCAGTTCTTCGCCGGGCAGGCGATGCCCTCGTTCGAACCATCGAACAGGGAGCGATGGGTAACCGTCACGCCGTCGGGCAGGCTGGCCTCATCCACCGCAAAGCCATGATTCTGGCTAGTGATCTCGACCTTGCCGGTGGCAAGCTCCTGCACCGGCTGGTTGGCGCCGCGATGGCCGCGGGCGAGCTTGTAGGTCTTCGCGCCAAGCGTGTGGGCGAGGAGCTGGTGGCCGAGGCAGATGCCGAAGAGCGGCTTGCCGGCATCGAGCACGCCGCGGATCGCCGGCACGGCGTATTCGGCCGTCGCCGCCGGGTCGCCGGGGCCGTTGGAGAGGAACACGCCATCAGGCTGATGACGGAGGATATCCTCGGCCGAGGCGGTGGCGGGGACGACGATGACCCGGCAGCCGGCGCTCGCGAGGTTACGAAGGATGTTGCGCTTCGCGCCGTAATCCACGGCAACTACAGTAAATTTCGGCGCGTTCTGCCTACCGAACCCGTGCGCGCGGTCCCACAGCGTCTCGGTCCATTCGTAGCTCTGGGTGCAGGAGACCTCGCGCGCGAGGTCCATGCCCTCGAGCCCCGGCCAGGCGCGGGCCCGCTCGACCAGGGCGGGGATGTCGAAGCGGCCGTCCTCGGGATAGGCGATCAGCGCGTTGGGCGGGCCGTCGTCGCGGATGGTGCGGGTGAGGGCGCGGGTGTCGACTCCGGCGATGCCCGGCAGGCCCATGCGGCGGCACCAGGCGGCCAGCCCCTCGGCGGCGCGCCAGTTCGACGGACGGGTGATGTCGCGGTTGATCACGAGGCCGCGGGCGAAACTCGTGTTCGCCTCGATATCCTCGGGATTGGCGCCGACATTGCCGATATGCGGGAAGGTGAAGGTGATGATCTGCCCGGCGAAGGACGGATCGGTCAGGGTTTCCTGATAGCCGGTCATGCCGGTGGAGAAGCAGAGTTCCGCCGGCTCGCCGGTGGAATGCGCGCCGAAGCCGCGTCCCCAGAACACGCGGCCGTCGCCCAATACCAGCGCCGCGGTTGCGCCCTCCGGTTTCGTGGTTTCGGATTCCATTGCAATGTCTCCTGAAAGATCGGCCAGGGACAGGCCGGTCGCGGCAATCACCGCCGGCCAGTGCCGTGCCGGAATCGCCCCGGCGCTGCGCCACTTGCGCACGGCCTCGGTCGAAACCTGGGTCAGCCGGGCTGCCGCGTCGGCGCCGCCCAGCAGGTCGATGATCTCGTCTGTCGTCTTGGGCATGACGGTCTCATGCCGGATTTTTTCTCCGAATTCAACCGGACTTCTCCTGATCGGAGGGCGGTCGGAAATTATTTCCGCCAACGACATTTTGCCGCGCTCTTCCGCGCGTGCCCGGTCCTCGGCTAGACAGATGGGATGAATTCCGACCGCGCCGCCGGCGCAACCCCCGCGATGGCGCAGTGGTTCCAGGCCAAGGCCGACTATCCGGACGCGCTGATCTTCTTCCGGATGGGCGATTTCTACGAACTGTTCTTCGAGGATGCCGAAGCGGCCTCGGCGGCGCTCGACATCGCGCTGACCGCGCGCGGCACCCATCAGGGCGAGCCGATCGCGATGTGCGGCGTGCCGGTCTCGCAGCGCGATACCTATCTGACCCGGCTGATCCGGCGGGGATTCCGTGTCGCGGTGGCCGAGCAGGTCGAGGCGCCGGAGGCGGCGAAGGCGCGGGGCGGCAAGGCGCTGATCGAGCGCGCCGTGGTCCGACTCATCACCCCCGGCACGATCACCGAGGAGGCGCTGCTCGATCAGGGCCGCGCCAGCCTGCTGCTCGCGCTGGTGCCCCGGGCCGGGCGGATCGGCGCCGCCTGGCTCGATGTCTCGACCGCGTCATTCGAGACCGCCGACCTGGCGGGGGGCGAACTGGCTGCCCTGCTCGGCCGGCTAGACCCGGCGGAAATTCTTTCCGGAGCGGATATCGAGCTTGGGGCGCATGAAGGCCGGCGCACCGATCCCGGCCCGCCGCCGGCGGCGGAGCTTGCCCGGCGCGATCTCGCCCGGCTGTTCGATGTTGCCTCGCTCGACGCCTTTGGCGCCTTCACCGATCAGGAGGCGCAGGCGGCGGCGGTGGCGCTGCGCTATGTCGAGCGCAGCCAGGCCGGGACGTTGCCACGCATCGCCCGCCCGGTGCGCGCGGGCGAGACCGGCCTGATGGCGATGGATGCCGCGACCCGCGCCAGCCT
>NZ_AFPR01000123.1:0-2327 GCF_000219295.1 Acidiphilium sp. PM | reverse complement strand
AGCCGGCGGCGGTTTCCCTGGCCACCGCCACCGAACCGTCGGTCGAGGCGTCGTCGAGCAGCGTTACTTCCTCGAGCGGGTAGGTCTGGCCGAAAATGCCGGCGAGGCGGCGGGGCAGGTGGCGCTCGTAATTGTAGTTGGTGACGAAGCAGGAGACGCCGATCAGCCCGGGGCTGGCGAGGGCGAGCAGGCGGCGGGCATAGGCGGCGAAATCGAAGCGGGTTGCGGCCTCGGCGGCGATGCGGGGGCGGGCGGCGGCGAGTGCTTCATGGTCGAGCCGTGCGGCGATCGCGGCGGCGAAGGCGGCGACGTCGCCGGCGGGCACGCTTTCGCCCGCGCCGGTCTCGCGCAGCAGGTCGGGGATGCCGCCGGAGCCGGCGAAGGCGATGGCGGGCAGGCCGGCGGCCATCGCCTCGATCACCGTGGTGGGCAGCGGGTCCTCGCGCGAGGTGAGGGCGTAGAGGTCGGCGCCGCAATAGGCGGGGGCGACATCCTCGTCGAAGGGCAGCAGGTGGAAGCGGCCGGTGGCGCGGGCGGCCTCGATCTCGGCGCCGAGATAGTCGCGGATCCAGAGATGGGTCTCGCCGAGCCAGACGAAATGGATGTCCGGCCGCGCGGCGGCGAGCAGGCGGAAGGCCTGGAGGAAGAGGTCGAACCCCTTGCGCAGGTCGCCGAAGCCGACGCCGAGCACGGCGAAGGCATCCTCCGCGAGGCCGAGCCGGGCGCGGAAGCGGCGGCGGGCGGCGGCATCGAAGCGCACGCCCTGGTAGTTCCCCTGGGGGATGACATGGGCCGCGGGCGTGGCCTCGAGCGCGGCGCACAGCGCGTCGCGCACATGGGCCGAGGAAAACACGGTGGCGGCGGCGGCGCGCATCCCCTGGCGGGCGACGCCGCGCAGGGCGCGCTCCTCGACGAGGCGGGGCATCTCGTGGACCAGAAGGATGCTGCGCAGCCCGGCCTCGGCCAGCGGCCCGCAGGCCCGCGCCGAGGCGAGGCTGTTGACGATCGCCGCGGTGATGCCCTGGGCGCGGTAGGTCGCGACATGGTGCTGCAGCGCGGGTTCGTTGGGGGCGAGGTCGACGATGCCCTCGGCCTCGTAGTCGGGGACCAGATCGCCGCCGCCGAGCAGCAGGATGCGCGGCACGATGCCGTGCTGGCGGCGCAGGGTGCGGGCGAGGTGGAGCAGCAGCATCTGCGCGCCGTGGGGCAGGGCGTCGTGCCCGACGAGGAGGAGGTTCTGCGCGTCCGCCGCATCGGCGCGGCCGGTGATGGCGCGGGCGGTGGCGTTGAGGAAGGCGGCGCCGAAATGCAGGTCGGGTTCGAGATAGGCGCCCTCGGCCCATTCGTTCCAGGCGTTGATGCAGACGATCGGCTCGCCATGGACCGGGGCGCGGCGGGCGCGCTCGATCAGCGCCGCGAGCCAGGCCTGGTAGGCGGCGGGCGTCGCCTCGTGCAGCACGACGCCGGCCCCCTCGCGCCGCGGGTCGTTGTCCCAGCCGGGGACGGCGGTGCGGATCAGCGGATAGGCGGGGTCGGGGTCGGCGAGGGAGGCGGCGACGATGTCGTCATAGCGGTAGACATCGGCCGAGAACGCGGGGTCGAACAGGTCGAGCGCGGTGTCGAGCTTGGGGGCGCCGACCACCAGCTTGTGCGGCGGGAATTCCACCGCGCCGTCGAGCCCGTGGCGACGGGGGTCGTAGTCGTGGAAGCTCTGGGCCATGAAGAGCAGCGGGGTTTCGCCGTGCCGCTCGGCGAAGAGGCGGCGCCAGCGGGCGATGGTCGCGGGCGGATCGGGGATCAGGGCGGCGCGGTAGATCATCAGCAGCGGCCGGCCGTCGAGCCGGATGTAGCGCGGATCGGCGAAATGGCGGGCGAAATCGTCGACCAGCGCGGCGTCGTCCTCCGGCCGGTAGTCCTGGGCGAGGAGGATCTCGCGTTCCAGCCCGTCCCACCGCCGGGTCCAGTTCTCGTTCGCCCACATCAGGCAGAAGGGCATGTCGAGCGCGGGATCGGTGAGGAAGCGCTCGACCGGCCGCTCCAGCAGGCGGCGGCGGTTGAACCAGTAGTAATAGAAGACGAAGCCGCCGAGCCCGGCCTCCTTCGCCATCGCGATCTGGCGGGGCATCACCGCGGGATCGTCGAGCGAGTAGAAGCCGAGATCGCGCGGGGCGCGGGGCTGGTAGTGGCCGGCGAAGCGCGGGGTGGCGCGGACGAGGTTGGTCCATTCGGTGAAGCCGGTGCCCCACCAGGCGTCGTTCTCGGGGATACGGTGGAATTGCGGCAGGTAATAGGCGAGCACGGTGGCGAGGCGGGGCGCGCCGGGCGGC
>NZ_AFPR01000124.1:0-10627 GCF_000219295.1 Acidiphilium sp. PM | reverse complement strand
ACCCTCGCCGCCGGCGCGCGGGCGGTGGTGCGCGGCACCGATCCCGCCCGGATCGAGGCGCTGGACGCCGCCCTCTGGCTCGCGCCGGGGGTGGACTGGCTGCCGCACGGCACCGCCGCGATGGGTCATGGCCCCGACCAGCCGGTCTGGCTCACCACCGGCGACGACGTGCCGAACGACGCGCGGTTCCTGTTCCTGGTGGATGGCGCGACGGCGGATCTCGCCCGCTTCGAGCGGGTGTTCGACCTGTTCGACGGCAACGACCCCGACGCGGTGGCCGCCGCGCGCGCCCGCTGGAAGGCGGCGCGCGCCGCGGGACATGCGCTGACCTACTGGCAGCAGGGCGAGACCGGCTGGATCAGGCAGGCGGAAGTCGCGCCGGAAACCTCGCGTTAAGGCTTTCATGCGAATCTCGCGGCGAAAGACCAAGAGGGTCCGCCGCCGATGGATTCACACGCCAGAGACATGTTCGACGAAGGCAACGCCGCCTTCAACGCCGGCCGGTACGACGATGCGGCGGCGGCCTTCGCGTCCTGCCTCGCGCGCGAGCCGGACCGGGTGGAGGCGCTGTACAATCGCGGCAACGCGTTGCAGAAGGCTGGCCGGCTGATCGAGTCGGTGGAGAGCTATCTGACCTGCGTGCGCATGGCCCCCGATTTCGCCCCCGTCTATTGCGCCCTGGCGGAAGCCCTGCGCGGCCTCCGCATGTTCGGCGACGCCAAGGCCATGGCGCAGGAGGCCGCAGCGCGGATGCCCCGCGATGTCGACACGCTGATCTGCCTCGCCGGCAAGCATTTCGATCTCGGCGAATTCCCCGAGGCGGCGCGGTTCTATGGCGAGGCGCTGGCGCTCGATCCCCTGCATGCGGGCGTGCTCAACAATCTGGCGAACGCGCTGCACTGCCTCGGCCAGGTCGACGCCGCGCTGGTGATGCACGAGCGCTGCTACCGGCTGGAGCCCGACAACCCGACCTGGCGCTACAACCGCGCGCTCGCGATGCTGGCGGCGGGCGATTTCAAACGCGGCTGGGCCGAGCATGAATGGCGCCGGCGCGAGCCGGTGGCCCCGCAGGCCGGGCCGCTCTGGCGCGGCGAGGATCCCGCCGGCCGCCGCATCCTGCTGGTGGCCGAACAAGGGCTGGGCGACACGCTGCAATTCGTCCGCTACGCGCCGCTGGTCGCCGCGCGGGGCGCCACGGTCGTGCTCGAAGCCCAGCCGGGGCTGGAGCGGCTGCTGCGCTCGGTGCCCGGCGTTGCCGAGGTGGTTCCGCGCGGCGCCAGCGCGCCCACCGACATGCACTGCCTGCTGATGAGCCTGCCCTGGCTGTTCGGCACCACGGTACAGACCATCCCGGCGACCTTGCCCTATCTCGCCCCGCCGGACGCGCTGCGGACCGCCTGGGCGACCCGGGTCGGCGACGAGCCGCGCCTGCGCGTCGGGCTGGTCTGGGCCGGCGGAGCGCGCCCCGACGATATCGACTGCGAGGTCATCGACCGCAGGCGCTCGATCGGCAATCCCGCCCTGCTGTCGCGCCTCGCCGAGGTGCCGGGGGTGCGGTTCTACAACCTGCAAAAGGACCGCGCCGGGTTGCCCGCGGAGCTCGACGCGGTCGACCTGATGGGTGGGGTCGCGGATTTCGCGGATACCGCGGCGCTGGTCGCGCAGCTCGACCTGGTGATCGCGGTCGATACCTCGGTGGCCCATCTTGCCGGCGCGATGGGCAAGCCGGTCTGGATGCTGTCCCGCCGGGACGGCTGCTGGCGCTGGATGCAGGATCGCGAGGATACCCCCTGGTACCCGACGATGCGGATCTATCGCCAGCGCACGCAGGGCGACTGGACCGAGGTGCTCGGCCGGGTGGCGACGGATCTGCGGGCCCTCGCGGCAGCGCACCAGCCGCGCCGCGCGGCACCCGCCGCACCCGCAGATCCGGCAACCGCCCCGGCAACCGCCCCCGCAGCGCCGCGCACGGCCAAGATAACCGGCGCCGGCAACGGGCCGATCCTGCGGGGGCCCGCACGAATTCCGGCCTGATTGACCGTCAGGCGGCGCTGCCGGCGGCCCAGCCGCTCGCCCAGGCCCACTGGAAATTGTAACCGCCGAGCCAGCCGGTGACATCCACCGCCTCGCCGACCACGAAAAGGCCGGGCACGCCCGCCGCCGCCAGGGTCCGCTGCGACAGGCCGGCCGTGTCCACCCCGCCGGCGGTGACCTCGGCCTTCACATAGCCTTCCGTTCCCGCGGGAACGATCCGCCAGGACTTGAGCCGGGCGCCGAGGTCGAGCAGCGCGCGGTCGGCGATGGCCGCGACCGGGCCGGGAGGCAACGCGGCGGGCATGAACGCATCCGCCATGCGCTGCGGCATCACCCCGCCGAGCAGCGTGCGCAGCGCGGATTTCGGCGCCTCGCGCTTGCGGCGGAGCAGAAAATCCGGGCCTTCGTCGGGCAGCAGATCGATCCCCACCGTCATCCCCTCGCGCCAGGCGGTCGAGACCTGCAGGATCGCGGGGCCGGACAGGCCGCGATGGGTGAACAGCATCGCCTCGCGGAAGCGGGCACGGCCGCAGGCGGCGACGACCGGTTGCGACACGCCGGCCAGCGGGGTGGCGCGGGCGCGTTCCTCCCCCTCCAGCACGAAGGGCACCAGCGCCGGGCGCGGGGGGACGATGCGAAGGCCGAAGCGGGCGGCGAGGTCGTGGGCGAAGCCGGTCGCGCCGAGTTTCGGGATCGACAGGCCGCCGGTCGCGAGGATCAGCGATCCGGCGGCGAACGGGCCGGCCGAGGTGTCGAGGCGGAAGTCGGGCCCGCCGCCGACCTCGGTGATGGTGCAGAGCGTGCGGATTTCCACGCCGGCGGCCGCGCATTCGGCGAGCAGCATGGCGACGATGGCGCGGGCCGGCCCATCGCAGAACAGCTGGCCGAGCGTCTTCTCGTGCCAGGCGATGCGGTGCGCCTCGACCATGGCGAGAAAGTCGCGCGGCGAAAACCCGGCGAGCGCCGAGGCGCAGAACCGCCGGTTCTCCGAGAAGAAGCGGTCCGGCGCGGTATGGATGTTCGTGAAGTTGCAGCGCCCGCCGCCCGAAATCAGGATCTTGCGGCCCGCTTCCGGCGCATGGTCGAGCACCAGCACGCGGCGGCCGCGCCGCCCGGCGGCGATGGCGGCCATCAGCCCGGCGGCCCCAGCGCCCAGAATGATCACGTCGAACTGCCGCATTCCCGCTCCCAGGGCACCAACCGAAGCGCCCGCCTTAAAGCAGGATGGCGAAAGAGCAAAAATTTGAAACACTTAATTTGCCGGAGGAAAAATTAAGCGTTACTTTAATCGGATGATGAACATCACGCTTCGGCAGATGCGCGCCGTCGCCGCACTCGGCCGCCACGGTTCGGTGACGCGGGCGGCGGGCGACCTGCATGTGTCCCCGCCGGCGGTAACGCTGCAGATCAAGGCGATCGAGGACCAGCTCGGCGTGCCTCTGGTCGAGCGCTCGACCGGCGGCATGGCGCTGACCGCGGCGGGGCGGATCGTCGCCGAGTCGGCCGCGCGGATCGAGGCGGTGCTGCGCGAGACCGAGGCCGGCATCGCGGCGTTGAGCGGGGCGGAGCGCGGGGCCGTGCATGTCGGCATCATCAGCACGGCGAAATACTACGCGCCGCGCGCCCTCGCCGCCTTCGCCGCCGCGCATCCGGGGATCGAGCTCAAGCTGACGGTCGGCAACCGCGACGAGATCATCGCCGGCCTCGCGCAGCATGACGTCGATCTCGCGATCATGGGCCGGCCGCCGACCGACATGAAGGTGATCGCCGACCTGATCGGCGACCATCCGCATGTGGTGATCGCCCCACCGGGCCACCGCCTCGCGGGGCGGCGCGACATTCCGCCGGCGGAACTGAACGACGAGGTGCTGCTGGTGCGCGAGGCCGGCAGCGGCACGCGCCGGCTGATGGAGGATTACGCCGCCGCCGCCGGCATTTCGCCGCGCATCGGCATGCAGATCGGCAGCAACGAGACGATCAAGCAGGCCGTCATGGCCGGACTTGGCATCGCGTTCCTCTCGGCGCACACCGTCGACGCCGAGCTGCGCGACGGCCGGCTGGCGCGGCTCGACATCCGGGGCACGCCGGTGGTGCGGCAGTGGTATGCGGTGCATCTCGCGGAACGGACGACGATGCCCGCCTCGGCCACGCTGCTCGGCTTCCTGCGGGAGAACGGCGCCGCGTTCATGCCCGGCACCGGGGCGGCCGCAAACAGCGGGTGAGCGGACGCAATTGATGCCGGCCCGAACTTCGGTCATGGTCCGCGCCGCATGAACACGGTTCCCTATTTCGCCCATCCGGGCATTGCGACACTCGCCCTGCCGCGCCATCTCGCGCTGTTCGCCGGCCTCGCGCTGTTTTCAGGCTTCGTCGTGCGGCTGATGATCGCCATCGGCGTTCCCGACCGGCCGGACGCCCGCAAGGCGCACACCAGGGTGATGCCGAAATCCGGCGGCGTCGGCATCGTCGGCGCCTTCATGCTCGGCATCCTGCTGCTGTACCGCTACGGCCATGTCTCGCGCCTCGCGGCTCCGGTGTTTCTCGGGGTGATCGCGGCGGCCGCGCTCATCGCGGCCGTTTCGCTGCTCGACGACCTGAAGGATTTTCCCTTCGCGGTGAAGCTGGGGGCGCAGTGCGTCGCCGCCGTGGTCGCGGTGGGATCGGGGATTTCGGCGGTGCGGTTCGACCTGCCGCTGATCGGTGGGGTGGCGCTTGGCG
This sequence comes from Acidiphilium sp. PM, assembly GCF_000219295.1. Lineage (NCBI taxonomy): Bacteria > Pseudomonadati > Pseudomonadota > Alphaproteobacteria > Acetobacterales > Acidocellaceae > Acidiphilium > Acidiphilium sp. PM. The sequence continues at coordinate 5,875 of NZ_AFPR01000124.1, read as the reverse complement.
CGGCGGGGCCGGTGCTCTCGGTCGGCTGGATCCTGTTCGTCACCAATGCGATGAACTTCATCGACGGGCTGGACGGTCTCGCGGCCGGCACGACGCTGGTCACCTGCCTGTTCCTCGCCGGCATCGCCGGGCTGCATGGCGGCTTCTTCGTCTACACCACGGCCCTGCTGCTGGCCGGCGGCGTGGCCGGGTTCCTGCCGTTCAACTGGCCGCGCGCGCGGATTTTCATGGGCGATGTCGGCAGCCAGTTCTGCGGTTTCATGCTGGCGGTGCTGGGGCTCGCGGCGACGCATTACCAGCACGTCCCGCTCTCGTTCCTCGTGGTGCCGCTGCTGCTCTCGGGCGTGCTGCTGGATGTGAGCTTCACCCTCGCGCGGCGGGCCCTGGCCGGCAGGAACCTCGCGCGGGCGCATCGCGGGCATCTGTATCAGGTCGCCCACCGCGCCGGGGTCGATCCGCGGATCGTCGCGGTGGTCTACTGGGGGTTCGCGGCGTTCGGCGGCGTTGTGGTGATCGGGTTCCTCAACGCGGCGACGGCGTGGAAACCGCTGGTGGTCTTCGCGCCGCTGCTCCCCTTCGCGCTCTGGGCCGGCTTCGTCATCCGCAGGGCGCGCGCGGTGAACCTCGGCGACTGGGGATAGGCGAAGGCGCGATCAGCCGGAGCTGCCGAGCTGCGTCACCAGGATGCCGGCCACGATCAGCAGCGCGCCGAGCCAGAAGATCGGGCGGATCGCATCGCCATAGACGGCGCGTGACGCCAGCGGAACCAGGACGACGCCAAGCGCGACATAGGGATAGGCCCGGCTGAGCGGCACGCGCGAGAGGATCCAGATCCAGATCAGCGTCGCGATGCCGTAAAGCGCGAGCGCCGCGTAGAGCGCCGGCGCGCGCAGCAGCACGGGCTCGCCGCTGGCCAGGGAATGGCCGCGCAGGTCCAGCCCCACCTTGCGGAACAGGAGCTGGCCGCTCGCCATCAGCAGCGTGAACAGCAGCAGAATCAGGTTATCGATCACCTTCGTCCTCGCCTGCGGACAGAAACGGGTGGAGCGCGCGCCGCGGCACCGACAGAATGTCGTAATTGATGAAGGACAGGATCATCTGCAGTCCGGCGATGATGGGCAGCGCGCTCAGCATGACCGTGCCCGAACTGGTGATGATGCCGCGGGAGGCGTTGATGGCCCAGTTCCACGCGCCGAAGATCACGCCGAACACCAGGATCAGCGCACCGAATGCCAGTTCGAGCGTGGCGATCGAGAAGTCGCGCAGGACGTAGTTGTAGACGATCCGCTTGGCGAAGTTGCGCGCATGCCCGGCAAGGAAGGCGGGAATCACGCGGAATATCCGCAGATGGCTGCGCTCCTCGCCATAAACCGCCGTCATCGGGATATCGATCACCGCCGCCCTGATCGTGCCGAGCCGGAACAGCAGGTCGGATTCGAAGAAATAGCGCGGGGCGATGCGCTCCAGCGGAAGCTGCGCCAGCGTTCGCGCATGGACCGCGGTGTAGCCGTTGGTCGGGTCGAAGATGTTCCAGTAGCCGGACGAGAGCTTGGTCATGAACGACAGCACCGCATTGCCGGCGAGCCGCACCGCCGGCATCGACCGCACGTCCTCGGGATTGAAGAAGCGGTTGCCCTTCGCGTAGTCGGCGGTTCCATCGAGGATCGGCCGCACGAAGCGGGGCAGCAGGCGCGGGTCCATCTGGCCGTCGCCGTCGATCTTCACGAGAATGTCGCAGCCATCCGCCATGGCCTGACGGTAGCCGGTGATGGTCGCGAGGCCGACCCCGCCATTATCCTGGCGGCGGATGACCCTCACCCGCGCATCGGCGCAATGCGCCTGCACGAAATCCCCCGACCGGTCGGGGCAGCGGTCGTCGACGACATAGATCGCCGCAACCTCGGGGCCGATCCGCGCCAGCACGTCGAGGATATGCGCGGTCACGCGATAGCTCGGAATGACCACGGCGATCCGCGCCACCCGCGGCGGCGGCGGGCCCGGCGATCGCGACCGGAGCGGCTCCTGCGGCCGGTTGTCCATCATGCCGGATCTCGTGGAGTGTGGGCCACGGGATGCCGCCTACCAGAACCTGTGCCGGATCACCGCCGGCAGCACGGCGATGTCGACGGCCGACAGGATCAGGACCGGGGCGACCAGGACGAACCCGAGCGCGGCCGAGAGCGGCGCCGGCAGGGCGGATGCCCGCCATCGCGGCGACGGCCGCGGAACCAGCAGCGGAACGAAGGGAACCAGCGGCAGGAAATACCGCCCCTGGACGCCCATGAGCATCGTCGCGCCGACCGGCGTCCATGACACATACAGCGACAGGCAGACCGCGATCACGCTGGCCAGCACGAGCGACAGGGTGAAGCCGCCATCGGGCAGCGTCCAGCGCCGCGCCCCGCGGCGCTGCATGAGCGGCACGGCGCAGCAGGCCAGCAGCAGGGCGACCAGCCAGGCCTCGCGCAGCCAGGATGGAATCGGAACGTTCAGCCAGCCGAGATCGCCGATGAACTCGGCCACCAGCACATTGAAATAGGTCTCGACATAGCGGACCGGTATCGCCACGATCTGCGCCGGGTGGGCGAGCAGGACATGCAGGTTCGCCATCACGTCGATGCTGTCGAACATCTGGCCGGGACGGCCGGGCCAGAGCGGTCCGGCCGGGTAGGGCGTGACGTCGCGCGGCACGAAGCTCGTCCGCATCATCACGGCAAGCCAGATCGTGGCGGGAATCCCGCACAGCCCGGCCGCGACGAGCCGCCGCCACAGGCCGCGCTCCATCACCGGCATCGCGGCGCAGAACACCAGCAGGCCATAGGGCGGCTTCGAGCAGACCATGATCGCGAGCAGCCCCGCCGCCAGCCAGCGGAACGCCGGCCGCGTGGCCGGGTCGTGGGTGAGCAGGGCGCCGGCGAGCGCGCAGGTGGCGATGATCATGCCGTCCTGGTTGAAGGACGCCGCGAGCGAAACCGTCATCGGCAGGCTGAGCAGCGCGAACAGCAACACCGCGCCGAACCGCGCGATGAACAGGGCGAGCGCGCCCAGCGTGAGATAACCCAGCAGCATGAAGACGCGGCCGAGATAAAGCGCGCCGAGCGGATGCAGCCCGATCAGCCGCCCCGCCGCGATCCCCAGCGCGCCGGGCATGTACAGCACCGGGAGATATTCGATGCTCCCGCTCGCCACGAAATAGACGGGCGGGCCGGAAGACCAGGGTATCGCCGCCGCCCTGGCGCGGTCCGCCGGGGTCAGGAGCCGATGCCGGAGCGGGCGGAATTCCGACAGGCTGGCGCGGAGGACCCCGTCATTCACGAAAAGACCCGAGACCTGCGTATGGCCGATGACCGCACGGTGACCAAGAATGTCGAAATCGAGCAGCCCGGCGGCCCGGGCGATATGCGACGGCTCGTCCGCCACCTCGCCCATCGGGGTCGCATAGACCAGGCGCAATCCGCACCAGCCGCTGAGAAACACGAATGTCGCGACAAGGAACAAACGGCGGGCGTCGGGCCGCGATGAACCGAAATCGATCCGCATGCGGAAGACATGGCCCGGCAACAGGTCCGGCATCTCGAACTCCAAATATCTTCGGGCCCGCCTGGCGCCGGCCGTCGTGAAATGGCGGAGTGGCTTTCCGCGGTAACGTTAATGCAAATGACAATACCAGCCGATTGGGCAGAATGGCAAACGGTCCGTCAGTAGCGCGGAAAACCCCGAATCGCGCCGCGTCTTGCCTGCGCGAACCGGATCGCCGAAAGGTGGGCTCATTCGGAGAGACAGATTGATGCGACGGCTATACGTGCAGCGGTGGATCCTGGAACTTGCGGCCTTTCTGGTCGTGGGCGCGCTCCTGTCGTTGTCGTGCCGGACCGATGCGAACTGGGATCTGCAGAACTATCACCTGTACGCGCCCTTCGCGGCGCTGAACGGGCGGCTCGGCGCCGATTACTTCGCCGGCGGGTTTCAGGCCTATCTCAACCCGCTCGAAGACATGCCCTATTACATGGCGAAATTCGTCCTGTTCCCGCATGCGCCGCGGATCGTCGCCCTGTGCGCCGGCCTTCCGTTCGGGTTCCTGGCCTTCGTCGTCTTCCAACTCGCGCGCACTCTGGTCGGCGAACCATGGGCCGCGACCTTCGCCGCCCTGACCGGGCTTACCGGCGCCACGACGCTGTCCGAAGTCGGCACGACCTATGACGACATCCTGACCGCCGGCCTCGTGCTTCTCGCACTGCTCGGCGTGGTGCGCTTCTGGCGCCATGCCGTCGCCATCGCTGGCGGGTTGTGCGGGCTTGCCGTCGCGCTCAAGCTGACCGCCGCGATCTATGTGCTACCGCTGGCGGGCGCCGTCGCGATCATGGCGCCGGCACGGCGCGACCTGTTCCGCAATGCGGGCATCTTCACGGCGACATCCGCCCTCGCCTTCACAGTGGGGTATGGCTGGTGGGGCGTCCTGCTCTGGCGCCATTTCCACGACCCGGTCTTCCCGCTGCTGTGCGGGCTGTTCCATGCGCCCCTCGCGCCACGCCTCGACCCGCACGACGTACGGTTCCTGCCGCGATCGATGGGACAATGGATCGCCTATCCGTTATATTGGATCGAGGGGCGAAGCTTCGTCGTGTCCGAGGAACCGTTGCGCGATCCGCGCTTCGCCCTCGCCTGGCTCGCGGCGCTCGCCGCGGGCGTCGGGCTGCTGCGCCGGCGGATGGAGCGCCCGGAAGCGCCGACGCTCGCGCTCTGGTGGTTCATTGTCGTGGCCTACCCGATCTGGCTGATGGTGTTCTCGATCCTGCGCTACGCACTGCCGCTCGAGGTCTGCACGGGAATTTTCGTGGTGACCGTCCTGCAACGCCGCTTCGCGAGGGCGACAGTGACCCGCCTCGCTCTGGCGCTGCTGGTGTTCTGCCTGGTCACGACCAAACCGATCGGCTGGGGCCGGATCGGCTATGGGGAAAGCCTGGTCGAGGGAAAGGTGCCGGTTCTGCCCAGCGGCGCGCTGGTGCTGATGCGGGGCGCCCCGCTCGGCTACGTCGTCGTGCGGCTTGCCACTTCCGGTAGCCGCTTCGTGAACATGCAGGACCTCGCGCTGGATCCGGCGGAGCAACGCATCGTGCGGCGGCGCCTCGCGCGGAGCCGGCCGGCGTTCCTGCTGACCAACCGCCCGGTCACGCACGCCGCTCCAGCGCTCGCGCGGTTCGGCACGTCGGTCGGTTCCGGCGCGTGCCGCATCGTCCACTCGCCGGTGCAGCGGTCAATCGAGCTGTGCCGTATCCGTCGCGACCCGAAACAGGTCGAGTCATCGCATCGGAAGCAATTCGCGCGGGAAGCAGAGGGTTCGCGCTGGAGCGGGTAGCGGGAATCGAACCCGCGCGTTCAGCTTGGGAAGCTGACAGGCTACCATTACATCATACCCGCATGGCGCGAGCCGAGATTTAGTCCGCGCCGGGCGCCGGCGCAACTCCCATGGCGGCAAGGGCGCGCGGGAAAAAATCGGGGCCGCCGAAATTCCCGGATTTGAGGGCGAAGAGGCGCGGTTCGGCCTCGATGCTCCGCAGCAGCGGCACGCCGGGGGCGATTTCGGCGCCGATCTCGAAGGCGGGGATGCCGAGACGGTCGACGATCGCGCCCGAGGTTTCGCCGCCGGCGACGATCAGGCGGCGCACACCGCGATCGGCGAGCCCTGCGGCGAGGGTGGCGAGGGCCGCTTCGATCCGCGCGCCGACCTCGGCGCCATGGGCGGATTTCAGCGCCGCGACCGCCTCCGGCGTCGCCGAGCTGGCGAGCAGGACGGGGCCGGAATCGAGCAGTTCACCGGCCCAGTCGAGGGCGGCGGACATGTCGCCCGCGAGCAGGGAGTCGGCGTCGAGATGGC
>NZ_AFPR01000125.1:0-820 GCF_000219295.1 Acidiphilium sp. PM | reverse complement strand
GACCGGCGCGCCCTGATCGTCGCCGACCTGCATCTCGAAAAGGCCTCGTCGATCGCCGCGCGCGGCGGGCTGCTGCCGCCCTATGACAGCCGGGCGACGCTCGATCGGCTCGCGCTGCTGCTGCGCCGCTACGCGCCGGAGCGGGTGATCGCGCTCGGCGACAGTTTCCACGACGAGGCCGGCCGCGCCCGCCTGCCGGCGGAGGAGGCTTCGCTTCTCGCGCGGATGGAGGCGGCGCATCGCTTCCTCTGGATCGAGGGCAATCACGACGCGGGCACCGGGCTTGCGGAACACGCGGAGGCGGGGGCCGTGTTCCGCCATGTGGCGGGGCCGGTCGCCGCCGGGCAGGTCGAGTTCTCCGGCCATTTCCATCCGAAGGCGCGGATCGCGACGCGGGCCGCTTCGGTGGCGCGGCCGTGTTTCGTGGCCGATGCCCATCGCGTGCTGCTGCCGGCCTTCGGCGCCTATGCCGGCGGGCTGGAGGTGACTTCGCCGCCGATCCGCGCGCTGTTCCCGCGCGGCGGGCAGGTGTTCCTGCTCGGGCGCGAGCGGGTCTATGCCTTTCCCCTCGCCCATGCCGGAAAGGCCGCGTGATGGCGACGACGCTGCTCTGGCTGCGCAACGACCTGCGCCTGGCCGACAACCCCGCCCTCGCCGCCGCGATCGAGGAGGGAAACGTGCTGCCGGTCTTCGTGCTCGATCCGGCGGCGGAGACGGGCGGGGCGTCGCGCTGGTGGCTGCACCATTCGCTCGCCGCGCTTGAGGCCGATTTCGCCGCGCGCGGCGGGCGGCTGGTGCTGCGGCGGGGCGATGCGGCGGC
>NZ_AFPR01000126.1:0-11662 GCF_000219295.1 Acidiphilium sp. PM | reverse complement strand
GCGGCTCGATCGCGTGCATGTCGTCGGTTTCGGCGCAGCGCGGCGGCGGGATTTTCGGCGGGCCGCACTATTCGGCGGCGAAGGCCGGCGTGCTCGGCCTCGCCAAGGCGATGGCGCGCGAGTTCGGCCCCGCCGGCATCCGCGTGAATTCGGTGACGCCCGGCCTGATCCAGACCGAGATTACCGGCGGCAAGCTGACCGACGAGATGCGCGCCGAGATCCTGAAGGGGATTCCGATCGGCCGGCTCGGAACCGCCGAGGACGTGGCGCGGATCTTCCTGTTCCTCGCCTCCGATCTCTCCGCCTATGTCACGGGCGCGGTGATCGACGTCAATGGCGGCATGCTGATCCACTGATCCAGAAACAGCGCCGGGAATTCTGCCCCATGTCTTCCACCAAACAGGTCTTGTCCCCGGAAGCCCGCAATGACGGCTTCCCCCATGCCGGCTCGAACGTTTCGCTGCGCGAGCGGGCCTATCGCATCCGCCGGCACGCGCTGCGGATGGGCGAAGTGCAGGGGCAGGGCTATATCGCGCAGGCGCTCGGCATCGCCGATGTGCTCGCGGTGTCCTATTTCCATGCGCTGCGCTACCGGCCGGACGACGTGCACTGGGAGGGGCGCGACCGCTTCCTGCTGTCGATCGGCCATTATGCGATCGCGCTTTACGCGGCGCTGATCGAGGCGGGGATTCTGCCCGAGAGCGAGATCGAGTCCTATGGCGCCGACGAGAGCCGCCTGCCGATGTCGGGCATGGCCGCCTACACGCCGGGCATGGAGATCACCGGCGGCTCGCTCGGCCACGGCGTCGGCATCGCGGTCGGCATGGCGCTCGGCCTGAAGCGGAAAAAATCGGACGCCTTCGTCTACACGCTGTTCTCCGACGGCGAGCTGAACGAGGGCTCGATCTGGGAAGGCGTGATGGGGGCGGCGCACTGGCAGCTCGACAACCTCATCGGCATCGTCGATGTCAATGACCAGCAGGCGGACGGACCGTCCTCGGCGATGTCGTCGCGCGAGCCGCTGCACGAACGCTTCCGCGCCTTCGGCTGGCATACCCAGCGCGTGGACGGCAACGACATCGGCGCCGTGGTCGCCGCTTTCGACGCCGCGCGCGCCGCGAAAGTCGCCGCGCCGCGCATCGTGATCTGCGACACCCAGATGGCGAAGGGCGTGCCCTTCCTCGAAACCCGCGAGCGCAACCACTTCCTCCGCGTCGAGGCCGAGGAATGGCAGCAGGCGATCGACCTGCTCGACGCCAATTTCAGCGCAAAGGCCCCGTGATGAGCACCGCACAGACCAGGGCGCCGAAGACGCGCCTGACCACATCGGCAATGATCGCCTCGATCGCCGCACCCGGCCAGCGCACCGCGCCGGCGCCGTTCGGCAACGCGCTCGTCGAGCTGGCGAAGATGCGCCCCGAGATCGTCGGGCTGACCGCAGATCTCGCGAAATATACCGACCTGCACATTTTCGCGAAGGCCTATCCGGAGCGTTTCTACCAGATGGGCATGGCCGAGCAGCTGCTGATGTCGGCCGCCGCCGGCCTCGCGCGCGAGGGGGCGCTGCCCTTCGTGACGACCTATGCCGTGTTCGCCGCCCGCCGCGCCTATGACTTCATCTGCATGGCGATCGCCGAAGAACGGCTCAACGTGAAGATCGTCTGCGCCCTGCCGGGCCTGACCTCCGGCTACGGGCCGAGCCATCAGGCGACCGAGGACATCGCGATCTTCCGCGGCATGCCGAATCTCACCATCGTCGATCCGGCCGATGCGCACGAGATCGCGCAGGCGACACCGGCGATCGCGGCGCATGACGGGCCGGTCTACATGCGGCTGCTGCGCGGCAACGTGCCGCTGATCCTCGACGAATATGGCTACACGTTCGAGCTGGGGAAGGCCAAGACGATCCGGACCGGCAACGATGTTCTGGTGATCTCGACTGGGCTTGCCACGATGCGCGCGTTGCAGGCGGCCGAGACGCTGGAGGCGGACCGCATCGGCGTCGAGGTGCTGCACGCGGCGACGATCAAGCCGCTCGATCTCGAGACGATCCTCGCCGCCGCCGGCAAGGGCGGGCGTCTCGTCGTCGTCGCCGAGAACCACACGGTGGTCGGCGGGCTCGGCGAGGCGGTGGCGGCCGGGATGCTGCGCGCCGGCATCGCGCCCCGGTTCCGGCAGATCGGCCTGCCGGACGAGTTTCTCGCGGCCGGCGCGCTGCCGACGCTGCACGACCGCTACGGCATCTCGGCCGAAGCGATGGCGCGGCAGATCAGGGCGTGGCTCTGAGATGAAAACGTCGAGGTAATGGCTGCATCATTTCAAAAGGAGGAAACAACGATGAGCAATAACACGATCCGGCGGCGCACGCTGCTGGCGGGGGCGGCATCCGTGCCGGCCTTCGCGATCCTGACCCGCAGGGGCGATGCGGCGCAGTTTCGCTGGAAGATGGCCACCGGCCAGGAGCCGACCCATCCGGTGAACATCCGCGCGGCGCAGGCGATCAAGGCGATCCGCGAGGCGACCCATGGCGGGCTCGAGATCAAGCTCTACCCCGCGGCGCAGCTCGGCACCGACAAGCAGCTGATCGCGCAGACCAGGCTCGGCGGGATCCAGATCATGAACATGGCCAGTTCCATTCTGGCAACGACGATTCCGGCGGCCGGCATCGTCAATATCGGTTACGCGTTCCTCACGCCGAAGGATGTGTGGGCGGCGGTCGACGGTCCGCTCGGCGCCTATATCGCGAAGAAGATCGACGCGCACGGCATGCACCAGATCGGGCCGAGTTGGGAAAACGGATTCCGCAACGTCACCTCCGGCACGAAGCCGGTGAGGACGCCGGCGGATCTGCACAATTTCAAGATCCGCGTGCCGCCGGCGCCAATCCTCTCGTCCATGTTCGCCGCGTTTGGTGCTGCGCCGACCGCGATCGATTTCAGCGAGGTCTATACCTCGCTTGAAAATCACGTGGTGGATGGCCAGGAAAATCCGCTGCCGATCATCTACACGGCGAAGCTCTATGACGTGCAGAAATATCTCAGCATGACCCGGCACGCCTGGGACGGCTACCTGATCATCGGCAACAAGCCGGCCTTCGCGCGGCTGCCGGCGAAATGGCAGGACATCGTGACCGAGGAATTCGGCAAGGCGGGGCATGGGGAGCGGCAGGATATCGCCGATCTCGGCAACTCGCTGAAATCGAAGCTCGCGGCGAAGGGAATGACCGTTCTCGATGTCGACAAGGCGGCGTTCCGCAGCGTGCTCGGCAAGACGAAATACTATCCGCACTGGAAGCAGAAATTCGGCGCCGAGGCGTGGGGCCTGCTTGAAAAGACGGCGGGCCCGCTGGAATAAGGCCGCACCCGCCGGCGGACGGTTGGGTGAGGCTCCCGAACCGTCCGCCATGCGGGCAGCTGAAACGCGACGACAAGAACAGACGGCGCCGCGCGAGCGGAACGACCGGGGGAGAGAAACGATGCAGGCATGTTCTGCAACCATGGCGTCCGGCAGGATGCGCCGCCCGGTTGCGAGGATCGCCGATGCAGCACTGGATGGCGCTGGTGTCGTGCTGCTGGCGGTGGAGGTGCTGGTGCTGTTCGCCGGCATCATCGCGCGCACGGTGTTCATCCATCCGCTCATCTGGTCGACGGAATTCGCGAGGCTGGTGTTCGTCTGGCTCACCATGATCGGCGCCGCGATCGCGGTGCGCGACGACCGGCACATGCGGATGACGGCGCTGGTGCACAGCCTGCCGGCGCACTGGCAGGCCCGGTTCCGGGCCGGGGCGGATGTGATCCAGCTCGCTTCCGTGCTGGCGATGATCGGGCCGAGCCTCGTCTTCCTTCAGGTCGAGCAATTGTCCTCGCTGTCGCAGCTCGGTATTTCCAGCGCCTGGGAAGCGGCGGGGCTGGTGGCCGGCTTCGCGCTGATCGCGCTCTATCTGCTGCGCGACCTGTTCGCGCATCGGGGCGGGGATTTCTGGCGCGGCGCAGTGGGTGCGGCGGTCATCGTCGGGGCGGCGTGGCTGGCCGGCCGGGCCCTGGCCGCCGACACGCTGGCGGAGGTGATCTTCGTTTTCATCGCGATGCTGTTCGCGACCGTGCTGGCCGGCGTGCCGATCGCCTTCGCCTTCGGCTTCTGCACCACCTTCTACCTGATGGTCACGCAGGGCGCGCCGCTCGCCGTGATGGCGAGCCAGGTGGAGCAGGGCACCTCCTCGATCATCCTGCTCGCGGTGCCGCTGTTCGTGCTGCTTGGCGGGCTGCTGACCGTCACCCGGCTCGCGCCGGCGATGATGCGGTTCCTCACCGAGCTGATCGGCCCGGTGAAGGGCGGGCTGTTCTATGTGCTGATCGGCGGCATCCTGCTCGTCTCCGGCATCTCCGGGGCGAAGACGGCCGATCTCGCCGCCGTCGCGCCGATCGTGGTGCCCGAGATGAAGCGGCAGAAGATCGACGAGGGGCACATACTCTCCGTCGTCTCGTGCTGCGGCGCGATGGCGGAGACGATACCGCCCTCGATCGTGCTGATCATCATCGGCGCGGTCACCGGAACCTCGATTTCCGCGCTGTTCGCCGCGGGGCTGATGCCGGCCATCCTGCTGGCGGTCATCCTGGCGCTGCTCTCGCGCATCTGGGCGGGGTCTGATGCGGCGGCCGCGGCGCCGCGTGTGCCGGCGCGGCGGGTCCTGCGGAGCTTCCTCCACGGCCTGCCCGCGCTGGCGCTGCCCTTCGTGATCCGCTTCGCCGTGATCGACGGCATCGCCACCGCGACCGAGGTCGCCACCATCGGCACCGTCTATGCGATCGTGCTCGGGGTCGTGTTCTATGGCGGATTCCGGCCGGCGGCGCTGTATGACTGCGCGGCGAAGGCGGTCGGGCTGTCGGGGGCGATCATGTTCATCATCGCGGTGGCGACCGCGATGAGCTGGACGCTGACGCAGTCCGGCTTCGCGGACGACATCACCCGGCTGATGCTGGCCCTGCCGGGCGGGCGCTACGGCTTCCTGCTGGGCTCGATTTTCCTGATGATCGTGCTCGGCAGCATTCTCGAGGGCATCCCGATCCTGGTGCTGTTCGGGCCGATCCTTTTTCCGATCGCCCGCACGCTGCATATCGGCGATGTGCGCTATGGCATCATCGTCATCCTTGCCATGGGTATCGGCCTGTTCGCGCCGCCGTTCGGGCTTGGCTATTACGCCGCCGGGATCATGACCGACATCGACCCGAACCGGGCCCTGAAGACCATCTGGGGCTATCTCGCCGCGCTGGTCTTGGGCCTGCTGGTGATCGCCTTCGTGCCCTGGGGCGCGCTCTGAGCCGGGCGGTCAGCGCATCAGGCGGGTGATCGTCGGCTGCAACGCGGCGGCGATCCGGCGCATGCCCTCGGCATCGGGGTGCAGGGCGGGCTCGGGCGGGTGCATGCGCGGGTCGACATAGAGCGCGGGGTCGGCGCGGCCATCGACCTCCAGCACGTGGCCGACATTGCGGAACGTCACCAGGCGGCTACCGGCATAGCGGCGGGCGAGATCGGCATTGATGATCCGCGTCTGCGCGCTGATCCACGCCGAGCGGATCGAGGGCAGGATGCCGAGCAGCAGCACATGCGCGCCGGGGACGTGGCGGTGCAGGTCGCGCACCACCTCCTCGATTCCCGGCACCGTCTGGTCCGCGCCCCAATGGGTGCGGCCGAGATTGTTGGCGCCGATCAGCAGCACGACGAGCCTGGGATGCAGGCCGGCGAATTCGCCATGGTCGATCCGCCAGATCACGCTCGCCGTGGTGTCGCCGATCAGGCCGAAATTCAGCGCATCGTAGCGTCCGTAATAGTGGCGCCAGATCGGCAGGATCTGCTGGTAGGGGTGCGGGCCCTCGCGGTGCCAGTATTCGGTGATCGAATCGCCGAGCCAGACCAGCCTGGCGTCCGGATGCTCGCGCGCCTCCTGCTTGGTGTGCTCGAAGCGGTGCCGCCACCAGGGCAGGTCCATCCGCCCGATCGGCACGGCGGCGAGATTGACATGGGCCTGGGCGGTGAATGGAACCAGCAGTGCCAGCAGCAGGCAGAGGCGACGGATCATGCGGACCTCGAAGGATCGTGGCGTCCGAAGACGCGGGGATAGATAACCAGATACGCGCCCTGGAACAGGCCGGCGAGCAGGAACGGGGCTGCGAGGGCGCCGGACTCGAACAGCACGCCGGCCAGCGCCGGGGCGATGCCTCGCGGCAGCAGCACCGAGATCGTGTTGACGCTGGCGGCAAGTCCCCGCCGCTCGCCGCGCACGAGGCCGAGGGCGACCGCCTGGCGCGCCCCGGCGGTGCCGCGGTTGAAGGCCGAGCGCAGGGCATAGACGACCAGTGCCACGCCGAAACTCGGCGAGAAGGGCAGGGCGAACAGGCTGACCAGCCCGATGCCGCGCATCAGCACCACCGCGCGCACCGTGCCGAGCCGCCGGGTCAGCCGCCCGGTGGTCAGCGCGGCGATGCCGGCGGCGGCGAAGGCGATGGCGAGCGCCGGGCCGATGGCGGAAGCCCCCGCATGGTAGCGGGCGGCGAACCACCAGGAGATGAACGGGCCGGACAGGCCGATCCCGGTGCCGTTGAGGATATTGAGACCGGCGAGCTTCCAGAGCAGGCTGTTCTCCGCCTTCGAGACGGCTTCGTGCCCCTCCGTCCGGGCTGCGGCCTCACGCGGCGGATCGGGGGTGAGGGCGAGCAGCATTGTGGCGATGAGCGAGGCCGCGAGCGGCAGGACGAACATCGGCCGCGACGCGCCGATCAGCCCGGCGAGCACGGCGCCGATGCCCATGCCGAAAAACCCGATCGCGGTGTTGATCGACAGGACGGTGCCGAACTCCCGCTTCTCGATCAAGCCGGACAGCCAGGACTGTTCCGCCGGCGCGAAGGGGCCGGCCGAGCCGTTGGCGCCGCGGCCGAAGCCGCCGATCACCGCGGCGAAGGCGAGCGGCAGCGTCGCCTGGGTGAGCAGGCCGATCAGGGCGGCGAGGACCGAGATCGCCTCGTAGACGAGGACGAAGCGCTTGCGGCCGAAGCGGTCGCTTGCCGGGCCGACCAGCGTCGTCACCGCGACGGCGAACAGGATCGACAGGGCGAAGACGACGCCGAGAAGCGCGGCACTCCAGCCGAGTTTGGTGACGTAGAGCGCGAAATCGACCACCAGCGCGCCCTGGGCGATGCTGCGCGCCCCGCGCGCGCCCATCAGCCGGACGATGTCGGGGCGCGCGGTTGCCATCAGGCGCCGAACGGGATCAGGATCAGGCTCAGCGCGCCGAACAGGGCGCAATAGGCGGCGAAGGGACCGAGCGCCCAGCGGTCGTGATTGCGGAAATAGCGCATCAGGAAGGCGGTCGAGAGATAGGCGACGACGCCGGCGACGACGGCGGCGAGCAGGGCGGTGCCGAACATGCCGCGCGCGGCGGCGGCGTGATGCAGGAGATGCGGCACCTCGATCACCGCGGCGCCGGCGATCACCGGGGTGGCCATCAGGAAGGCGAAGCGGGCGGCGGCCTCGTGGTCGAGGCCGCGGGTCAGGCCGCCGACGATCGCCGAGCCCGAGCGCGACAGGCCGGGAAGGAAGGCGAGGCACTGGAACAGGCCGATCACCAGCGAGTCGCGGAGGGTAAGCTGGCCGATGCCGAAGCCGTTGCCGGCGCGGCGGCGGCGCAGCCGTTCGCCGATGATCAGCACCGCGCCGTTGGCGATGAGGAAGGCGGCGGCAATCTCGGGGCTGGCGAAGAGATGCTGGATCGGCTTTTTTCAGCGCGAAGCCGATGACCACGGCCGGCAGGGTGGCGACGACGAGGCGCAGCAGCAGGCCGCGCTGGGCATCGACCTCGCCGGGTTCGCCGCGGCCGAGCAGGCCGGCGAGCATCGCCCACCATTCGCGCCAGAAATAGAGCAGCAGCGCCGTCGCGGTGCCGACATGGAGCATGACGACGAAGGGCAGGAACGAGGGCGAGGCCTGGTCGATGGGCCAGTGCAGCAGGGCGGGGACGATCACCACATGGCCGAGGCTGGAGACGGGGAACAACTCGGTCGCCCCTTGCAGGATGGCGAAGAGGACGGCGATCAGCGGGGTCATGGCGGCTCCGGCGGTTGTGGGTGCCGCTTCACTTGGCAAACAAGCGCGGCGAAGGCAACGCATCGCGGCGCGGCCCCGCCGGACGGCGACAGGATAATGACCCACCGTTCCACGCGTTAACGCGTTGCTCATGATTTCATGGCAGGCTCGCTTCCTCGATCGGCCATCCCGTCCTTGCGGGCCGGGCGATGGAACCGAGCGGGCGCCGCGCGGAAACAGTTTGCCGCTGCCCGATTTTGCCGTTAGCATCCGGTAACGACGAGGGCCGTGCGGACAATGTCTGAATTTTCGGATATTCTCCAGATTTTACAGGATTTGAGACGGCGCGGGACTCAGGTTACGTCAGAAAAAAGGCGCGGCATGTCAGCGACGGGATGGCCGGTGACGGTTTCCGTCGTGGTGCCGTTTCACAACGAGGCCGAGAATGTCGTCCCGCTGTTCGACCGGCTCGCCGCCGTGCTCGATGGTCTCGACGAGGACTGGGAACTGGTCTGCGTGAACGATGGCAGCCGCGATGCCACGCTTGCGGCGCTGCAGCGCATCGCCGCGCGCGACGGGCGGGTGCGGGTGATCGACCTGTCGCGCAATTTCGGCAAGGAGGCGGCGTTGACCGCGGGACTCGACCATGCGCGCGGCGCGGTGGCGATTCCGCTCGACGCCGACCTGCAGGACCCGCCCGAGGTGATTCCGGCGCTGCTCGCGAAATGGCGCGAGGGCTACGATGTGGTGAACGCCACACGCGCCTCGCGCGAGGGCGACGGCGCGGTGAAGCGCTTCATCGCCCATATGTTCTACCGGGTGATGAACCGGTTGAGCGATGTGCCGATCCCGCGCGATACCGGGGATTTCCGGCTGATCGCCCGGCCGGCGCTGGAGGCGCTGAAGCGGCTGCCGGAGCGGCGGCGGTTCATGAAGGGGCTGTTCGCCTGGATCGGCTTCCGCACCGCGACCATCACCTATCACCGCGCCCCGCGCCATGCCGGGCGGACGACGTGGAATTACTGGAAATTGTGGAATTTCGCGCTGGAGGGGGTGACCTCGTTTTCCAGCGCGCCGCTGCGGCTGGCGTCCTATCTCGGCTTCGCCGTCTCGGTCTTCGCGTTCGTCTATGCGGCGGTGACGATCTTTCGCAAGCTGGCCTACGGCAACCCGGTGCAGGGCTACCCCTCGCTGCTGGTCGCCATCCTGTTCCTCGGCGGGGTGCAGCTCATCGCCCTCGGGATGATCGGCGAATATCTCGGCCGGCTCTACGAGGAGAGCAAGCAGCGGCCGCTCTATATCGTGCGCGAGATCAGCGGCGGCAGCGCGCCGGACTTATGAGGCGGCGAAGCGCTGGATGCGTTCGGCCATCGCCGCGACGCCGTTGCCGCGATTGCCGGACAGGGCGCCGATCAGCCCCCATTCCTTGAGGAAGACCGGCGGTGTTTCGCGGATTTCCGCGGGCGTGCGGCCGGAATAGACCTGTAGCAGCATGGCGACGAGGCCGCTGACGATGGCGGCGTCCGACGCGCCGGCGAAATAGAGTTTCCCGCCTTCCAGCTTCGGCTCCAGCCAGACCCGGCTCTGGCAGCCGGGCACCAGCCGGTCGTCGGTCTTCAGCGCCTCGGGGAAGGCGGGCAGCGACTGGCCGAGTTCGATGATGAACTGGTAGCGGTCCATCCAGTCATCGAACAGGAACAGCTCGTCGTGCAGGGCGGCGATCGCCGCGGCGGCGCTCTCCTGCGCGGGGGTGACGAAGGGCGGCGCGCTCATGCCGGGCGCACCAGGCGGTGGTGCTTCTTGCCGGCCGAGAGCTTGGCCGCGCCGTCGATCACGTCGGCGAGGGTGATCGTGTGCGCCTCGTCGGCGATCGGGGCGTCGTTCAGCCGCGCGCCGCCGCCGCGGATCAGCCGGCGCGCCTCGCCATTGCTGGCGGCGAGCCCGGCTTTCACCAGCAGGGCGAAGGCGGGAATGCCGGCTTCAAGCTCGGCCGTGGGAATGTCGATCCCCGGCAGGGTTTCCGCCGCCTCGCCGCCCTCGAAGGTGCGGCGCGCGGTCTCCGCGGCTTCCTCGGCCACCGCGCGCCCGTGGCAGAGCGCGGTCGCCTCGGTGGCGAGGATCTTCTTCGCCTCGTTGATCTCGGCGCCTTGCAGCGCCTCGAGCCGGGCGATCTCGTCGAGCGGCAGGTCGGTGAACAGGCGGAGGAAGCGGCCGACATCGGCATCCTCGGTGTTGCGCCAGAACTGCCAGTAGTCGAACGGGCTGCGCCTCGCGGCCGAGAGCCAGACGGCGCCGGCGGCGGTCTTGCCCATCTTCGCGCCCGAGGCGGTGGTGATCAGCGGCGCGGTCAGGCCATAGACCTGCTTGCCGTCGGTGCGGCGGACGAGGTCGATGCCCTGGACGATGTTGCCCCACTGGTCCGACCCGCCCATTTGCAGCACCACGCCGTAGCGGCGGTTCAGCTCGCGGAAATCGTAGGCCTGCAGGATCGAGTAGTTGAATTCGAGGAAGGTGAGGCCCTGCTCGCGCTCCAGCCGCGAGCGGACCGAGTCGAAGGACAGCATGCGGTTGACGCTGAAATGCACGCCGACCTCGCGCAGCAGGTCGATATAGCCGAGCGTGTCCAGCCAGTCGGCATTGTTGACCATGATGGCGTCGGACGGGCCCTCGCCGAAGCGCAGATAGGCGGCGATGTTGTCGCGGATGCCGGCCATGTTGAGCGCGATCTGCTCCTCGGTGAGGAGCTGGCGGGCTTCCTCGCGGAAGGAGGGGTCGCCGATGCGGGTGGTGCCGCCGCCGAGGATGGCGACCGGCTTGTGCCCGTGCTTCTGCAGCAGGCGGAGCATCATGATCTGGATCATGTGGCCGACATGCAGGCTGTCGGCCGTGCAGTCGAAGCCGATATAGCCGGCGATGGGGCCGGCGCGCATCGCCTCGCGCAGCCCCTCGGTGTCGGTGCACTGGAAGATGTAGCCGCGCGCTTCTGCCTCGTGCAGGAAATCGCCGGGATCGGTCATGAGCATGGTTCCGCCGTGATCGGGGTGGCCGCAATCGGCCCGTTGGTCTTCAGATCGGCGCGGGGTAGCACGCGGGGGCCGGCGTGCCAATTCCGCCGGGCGCGCGGGCGGCCCGCAGGGCGCCGAGCAGGATGACGAGCGGCGCGATCTCGACATGCAGCACCCGCGCGATCACCGGGCCGAGCGCGGGCCAGAGCCAGAGCAGCGCGTCGGCGACGCCGGGGCCGCCGCGCCGCCAGGCGAGCCAGGCGACCATGACGGAAACGCCCCGTCATGTCGTTGGCATAGGCATAGGGGGTCACGAGCAGCGTGAGGCAGACGGTGAGCGCGGCGCGCGCCACCGGGTCGGCCTCCTTGCGGCGCCAGGCATGCCAGCACCAGACCGAGGCCGACAACGCCGAGACGCCCTGGCAGAGGCCGGCCAGGCCGACCGGGGCGCCGAGGCTGCGGGCCATCCAGAACACCGAGACGCCGCTGGTTTCGTAGACCGAGGGGAAGGGCGCGATCAGATGGGCATGGGCGACCGCCATTCCCTGCCGGAGGAAGGCCGGCCAGATCGCCGGGCCGGC
>NZ_AFPR01000127.1:0-5764 GCF_000219295.1 Acidiphilium sp. PM | reverse complement strand
CGAGGCCCCGACCGCCGGCGGCCGAACCCGCACTGCCCAAAAACGAAAACGGCGGCGCGAACCTCGCACCGCCGTCTCCAGGCTTTTTCGCCCGCCCCGCGTCACCGCGCGGCGGAGCGGAGCAAGATATCAGCCGCCCGCCGCCGCCGCGACCTCCGCCGCGAAGTCGGTGGCTTCCTTCTCGATCCCCTCGCCGAGGGTGAACCGCACGAAACGGGTCAGGGTCGCCCCGGCGCTCTGGACGATCTTCTGCACCTTGCTTTCGCCGTCGTGCACCCAGGTCTGCTCCAGCAGCACCACGTCCTCGTAGAACTTCTTCACCCGGCCCTCGACCATCTTCTCGATGATCGCTTCCGGCTTGCCGGAGGCGCGCGCCTGCTCGGCCAGCACCGCCTTCTCGCGCTCCAGCGCCGACGGATCGACATCGGCGATGCTCAGCGCATCCGGCCGCGTCGCCGCGACATGCATGCCGATCTGCCGCCCCAGCGTGCTCAGCGCCTCGTCAGCCTTGCCTTCCAGCGCCACCAGCACGCCGATCTTGCCGAGCCCCGGCTTCAGCGCGCCATGCACGTATGACGCGGCAACGCCGTCCTTCACCTCGACCACCGCGGCCCGCCGGATCGACATGTTCTCGCCGACGGTGGCCACCAGGCTCACCAGCTCGTCCGCAACGCTGTGCGACTTGCCCGGAAAGGCCGCCGCCTTCAGCGCCTCGACATCCTCGCCCACGGTGAGCGCCAGCTTCGCCACCGTCTCGACGAAATTCTGGAACGCCTCGTTCCGCGCCACGAAGTCGGTCTCGGCATTCACCTCGACCATCGACGCCCTGTTGCCCTCATGGGCGACACCGACAAGCCCTTCCGCCGCGGTCCGCCCCGACTTCTTCGCCGCCGCGGCAAGACCCTTCTTGCGCAGCCAGTCGACCGCGGCTTCCATGTCGCCGTCGGTCTCGACCAGCGCCTTCTTGCAATCCATCATGCCCGCGCCGGTCTTCTCACGCAGATCCTTGACCATCGCGCCGGTGATATCGGCCATGGGAGTTCTCCTCAGAAAATGAATACGGCCGGACCCGCCAGGGGCGGGTCCGGAATTCGTCCCGCGTGCGGCTCAGGCCTGCGCTTCGGCGTCCTCGTCCACCGCCTCGGCCGGCAGTTCTTCCAGCGCGCCGATATCCGCGCCGGAAGCCGCCATCTCGGCGCTGATCCCGTCGAGCACCGCGTTCGCGACAAGGTCGCAATACAGCGTGATCGCGCGGATCGCGTCGTCATTGCCGGGGATCGGATAGGTGACACCCTCGGGGTTCGAGTTCGAGTCGAGCACCGCGACGACCGGAATGCCGAGCTTGTTGGCTTCCTCGACCGCGAGCTTCTCCTTGTTCGTGTCGATGATGAACAGGATGTCCGGCAGGCCGCCCATTTCCTTGATGCCGCCCAGCGCGCGGTCGAGCTTGTCGCGCTCGCGCATGAGGTTCAGCATTTCCTTCTTGGTCAGGCCCTGGCCATCGCCGGCCAGCGTCTCTTCCATCTGCCGCAGCTTGCGGATCGAGTTGGTGATGGTCTTCCAGTTGGTCAGCATGCCGCCGAGCCAGCGGTGATTGACGTAATACTGGCCGCAGCGCTTCGCCGCATCCGCCACATGCTCGGCCGCCGCCCGCTTGGTGCCGACGAACAGCACGCGCCCGCCGCCGGCGGTGACGTTGCGGATCTCGCGCAGCGCGCGCTCGAGCATCGGCACGGTCTGCTGCAGGTCGATGATGTGGACCTGGTTGCGCACGCCGAACAGGAACGGCGCCATGCGCGGGTTCCAGCGGCGGGTGTTGTGGCCGAAATGCACGCCGGCTTCGAGCAGCTGGCGCAGGGAGACGTCTGGCATCGCCATGATCTGGTATCCTTGTCTGGGGCCGCCGGGCAGGCGGCCATCCGGTTGAACCTCCACGAAGCCGAGCCTTGCGGCACCGGAACCAGCGCGCTGGATAAGGCGCTTCGTGTGCGAATTATCGGCAACTTCGCCCGAAGGCGTGCCGATCGGGGCGATATGGCCCAGATCGGCCTCCGGCGCAAGACGTGCTAGACGCCGGGCATGACGCCGCTCGCCCTTTATATCCACTGGCCGTTCTGCAAGGCCAAATGCCCCTATTGCGACTTCAACTCCCATGTCCGCGAGCGGATCCCGGAGCGGCGGATCGTCGCCGCACTCCTCGCCGAACTCGACTTCGAGGCCGCCCGCCTCGGTCCGCGCCGGCTGACCTCGATCTTCTTCGGCGGCGGCACGCCGAGCCTGATGGCGCCCGAAAGCGTCTCGGCACTGATCGCGCGGGCCTGCCGCCTGTTCGCGCCGGCGCCCGATCTCGAGATCACGCTCGAAGCCAACCCCACCAGCATCGAGGCCGGGCGGTTCCGCGCCTATCGCGAGGCCGGGGTCAACCGCGTCTCGATCGGCGTGCAGAGCCTGAACGACGACGCGCTGCGCTTTCTCGGCCGCGAGCATGGCGCGGCCGAGGCGATGGCCGCAGTGGAACTCGGCCGGGCCATCTTCCCGCGCCTGTCCTTCGACCTGATCTATGCCCGGCCGGGCCAGACGCTCGCCGCCTGGCGCGCCGAACTCGGCGCCGCCCTCGCCGTCGGGCTCGATCATCTCTCGCTCTACCAGCTCACCATCGAGCCCGGCACGCGATTCGCCACCGCCCATGCCCGCGGCGATTTCGCGCTCCCCGAGGATGACGATGCCGCGGCACTTTACGACGCCACCGCCGAGGAGGCGGCGCGCTTCGGCCTCGGCCCCTACGAGATTTCGAACTACGCGAAGCCGGGCGAGGAGTCGCGCCACAACCTCGCCTACTGGCGCTACCGCGACTATGCCGGCATCGGCGCCGGCGCGCATGGGCGGATCAGCCTGGGCGAGACACTGCTCGCGACCCGGCGGCACCGCGCGCCGGAGGAATGGGCCGCCCGGGTCGAGGCGGCGGGGCATGGCAGCACCGAGGAAATCGAGATCGGCGCGGACGAGCGCGCCCGCGAGGCGCTGCTGATGGGGCTGCGGCTGGCCGAGGGGATCGACAGGGACGCCTACGCGGCGCGGACCGGGCGCGATCTCATGGACATGCTCGACCCCGATGTGACGGCGCAGGCGATCGAGGCAGGCTATCTCGACGTCACGCCGGCGCGGGTGAGCGCGACCTATGAAGGCCGCAAGCGGCTCGACTCGCTGCTGGCGGCGCTGCTCGGCTAGAGCATCATCCGATCAGATGGAGTCATCTGATCGGATAAAGATGCTTTAATTATCAGTATTATAGAGCACTGCATCCGATCCGGATGGATCGGAAAGTGCTCTAAGGCCTACTGCGGCCGGCGCTGCACGCCGGTGCCGAGGAAGCCGCCATCGACCGCGAGCACGTGGCCGGTGACATAGCCGGCATCCTCCGAGCAGAGGAAGGCGGCGGCGCCGGCGATTTCCTCCGGCGTCGCGTAGCGGCGCATCGGCACGGCGTCGGTCCAGATCCGGCGGATCTCGGCGTCGTGCATGCGCGCGACCAGCGGCGTGTCCACCGGGCCGGGGGCGATCACGTTCACCCGCACGCCGGCGGCGGCGAGTTCCACCGCCATGACCTGGCTCATGATCACCACGCCGCCCTTCGAGGCGCCGTAGGCGGTGCGGCCGACATTGCCGCGCATGCCCGACACGCTGGCGATGTTGACGATCGCGCCGCCGCCCTGCGCGACCATCGCCCGCGCCGCCGCCTGCGCGACCAGGAACGTGCCGCGAAGGTTGATCGCGATGATGCGGTCGAACAGTTCGGGGGTGGTTTCCAGCAGCGGCACGTCATGGCCGATGCCGGCCGCCTGGACGAGGATATCGACCCGGCCATGGGTGGCGCGGGTGGTCTCGACGAGTTCGGCGGCGCTCGCCGGATCGGCGACGTCCACGCGCAGCGGGGCGATGGGGGGCGCGGCATCGAGCGTTGCCGCGTCGGTCGCGATGTCCCCGGCGATCACCTTCGCGCCCTCGGCGGCGAGGCGGGCGGCGATGGCGGCGCCGATGCCGGACAGCCCGCCGGTGACGATGGCGATCTTGTTGTCGAATCTCATGGCTTGTCTCCGGTCGGGGCGAGTCTGTCAGTGGGGGAGCAGGGCCGTGGTGATCGCCGGGACGAAGGCGACGATCAGCAGGCCGATCAGCAGCGCGGCAAGATAGGGCACGATGCGGCGCATGCCGGCGGCAGGGTCGATCCGCCCGATCGCGCAGGCGGCGTAGTAGCCGACGCCGAAGGGCGGGGCGAACAGGCCGATCCCCATCGCGAGGATCACCACGATCGCGTAGTGCACCTCGTTGATGCCGGCCTGGCTCGCCACCGGGAACAGCAGCGGGCCGAACAGCACCATCGCGGGGATGCCCTCGAGAACGCTGCCGAGCACGATGAAGACCAGGATGGACGCGAGCAGGAAGCCGTCGCGCCCGCCGGGCACCGCCTGCATCGCCGCCCCCAGCGACATCGCGAAGCCGGACTGGGTGAGCGCCCAGGACATGCAGCTCGCGGTGCCGATGATGAACAGGATCGCGCCGGAGAGCGATGCGCTGTCCACCAGCATCGGCCAGAGGCGGCGCCAGTCGAACTGGCGGTAGACGAGCAGGCCGACCAGGGCCGAATAGAAGATGCCGATGGTGGACACCTCGGTCGCGGTGGCGATGCCGTCGGCGACGGCGAAGCGGATCAGGAAGGGGACGACCAGCGCCGGCAGGGCGATGACGAAATTCCGCGCCATGACGCGGACGGGCGCGCGCGGCGCGGCACCGTGGCCATCGCGCCCCGCGTTCCGCCGGGCGATGATGCCGAGCACGATCGCCAGCACGAGCGCCGGCAGCATGCCGCCGGCGAAGAGGGCGGCGATCGAGACGCTGGTGACCGAGCCGATGATGATCAGCACCAGGCTGGGCGGGATCGTCTCGCTCATCGCGCCGGAGGCGGCGAGCAGCGAGACCAGCTCGCCCTCCGGCACGCCGCGGCGCTTCATCTCGGGGAACAGCACCGGGGCGACCGCCGCCATGTCCGCCGCCTTGGCGCCGGAAATGCCGGAGACGATATACATCGCGCCGAGCAGGACATAGCTGAGCCCGCCGCGGAAATGGCCGAACAGGGCGGCCAGGCTGTCGACCATCGCGCGGGCCATGCCGGTCATCTCGATCAGCGTGCCGAGGAAGACGAAGAGCGGCACCGCGAGCAGGATCAGCGAACTCATGCCCTCCTGCATCTTGCCGACCATGATCGAGAGCGGAATGCCGCCGGCATCGGCGAGATAGGCGAAGGTGGCGAGGCCGAAGGCGAAGCCGATCGGCACGCCGGCGGCGACGCCCGCGCCGAGCAGCAGCACGAAGAAGACGACGAGCGACCAGTTGCCGATATCGTCGAACCAGGGGGCGAGGACGGACAGCGCGAGGCCGGCGGCGGCGAGGCCGATCGCGGCGAGCAGCAGGTCGCGCAGGCGGTGCGCCGGGAGCTGGACCAGCGCGGTCAGCACGATCAGCCCGAAGCCGGCCGGCAGGGCGGCGGTGCGCAGGCTGCCGGGCAGGCCCAGCGCCGGCGTGTGGATCGCGCCCTGCTGGGCGGCGAAGCCGATCGCGTCCGGCAGGAGCAGCAGCGCGAAGCCGGCCATCGCCGCCAGGGCGAAGGCCTCGGCGAAGGCGCGGGTCGAGGGGCCGAGACGGGCGACGAGCGCCGTCATGCGCATGTGGCCGCCACGGCGCAGCGCGATGACCGTGCCGAACATGG
>NZ_AFPR01000128.1:0-2066 GCF_000219295.1 Acidiphilium sp. PM | reverse complement strand
GGGTTCGCGCAATGGATGCGCGAGCAGACCCGGGTGCTGGTGACCGACACGACGATGCGCGACGCCCACCAGTCGCTGCTGGCGACGCGGATGCGCAGTTACGACATCGTCGCCGCCTCGCCCGCCTATGCCGCCGGGCTGCCGGGGCTGTTCTCGCTGGAATGCTGGGGCGGGGCGACCTTCGACGTCGCCATGCGGTTCCTGACCGAGAGCCCGTGGGAGCGGCTGCGCGAGATCCGCGAAGCGGTGCCGAACATCCTGTTGCAGATGCTGCTGCGCGGGGCGAACGGGGTGGGCTACACCAACTATCCCGACAACGTGGTGCGGCATTTCGTGCGGCGCGCGGCGGCGGGCGGGATCGACCTGTTCCGGATCTTCGACTGCCTGAACTGGGTGGAGAACATGCGCGTCGCCATCGACGCGGTGCGCGAGAGCGGGCGGCTCGCCGAGGGGGCGATCTGCTACACCGGCGACATTCTCGACCCGGAGCGGGCGAAGTATTCGCTGAACTACTATGTGGGGCTGGCGAAGGAGCTGGAGGCGGCGGGCTGCCACATCCTCGCGATCAAGGACATGGCGGGCGTGCTGAAACCCTCGGCGGCGGGCGTGCTGGTGCGGGCGCTGAAGGAGGCGGTGGGGCTGCCGATCCACCTGCACACGCATGACACGTCGGGGATTTCGGCGGCGACGGTGCTGGCCGCGGTGGAGGCCGGGGTGGACGCGGTGGACGCGGCGATGGACCCGATGTCCGGCCTGACCTCGCAGCCCTGCCTCGGCTCGCTGGTGGAGGCGTGGCGGCATACCGGGCGCGACGCCGGGCTCGACCCGGTGGCGATCCGCCAGCTCTCGTTCTACTGGGAGGCGGTGCGGGCGCAGTATGCGGCGTTCGAGAGCGACCTGCAGTCCGGCGCGTCGGAAGTGTATCTGCACGAGATGCCGGGCGGGCAGTTCACCAACCTGCGCGAGCAGGCAGCCTCGATGGGGCTGGCCGAGCGCTGGCACGAGATCGCCCGCGCCTATCGCGACGTGAACATGATGTTCGGCGACATCGTGAAGGTGACGCCGTCGTCGAAGGTGGTGGGCGACATGGCGCTGATGATGGTCAGCCAGGGCCTGTCGGTGGGCGACGTGCTCGACCCGACGCGGGAGATCGCCTTCCCGGCCTCGACCATCGAGATGCTGCGCGGCGATCTCGGCCAGCCGCCGGGCGGATGGCCGGAGGCGTTGCAGGCGAAGGCGCTGCGCGACGAGGCGGCCTATACCGTCCGCCCCGGCTCGCTGCTGCCGCCGGCCGATCTCGACGCGATGCGCGCCGAGGCGGAGAAGCGCTGCGGCGCCAAGATCGACGAGGACGAGCTTGCCGCCTATGCGATGTATCCGGACGTGTATGCCGCCTATCGCAAGGCGCGGGGGCATTACGGGCCGGTGGCGGTGCTGCCGACGCCGGTGTTCTTCTACGGGATGGAGCCGGGCGAGGACATCGCCGTGGATATCGAGCCGGGCAAGCGGCTGGTGATCCGGCTGCAGACGCTGACCGAGACCGACGATGACGGCGATGTGCGGGTGTTCTTCGAGCTGAACGGCCAGCCGCGCATGGTCAAGGTGCCGAACCGGGCGGCGACGCCGACCCGCGCGCACCGGCGCAAGGCGCAGGACCAGGCCGAGGGCGAGATCGGCGCGCCGATGCCCGGCGTGATCGCCAGCGTGCTGGTGGCGGAGGGCCAGGCGGTGACGCAGGGCGAGGCGCTGGTCGCGATCGAGGCGATGAAGATGCAGACGCGGATTTCCGCACCCCGCGACGGGCGGGTGAAGGCGCTGCACGTCAAGCCGGGGGACGCGGTGGACGCGAAGGACCTGCTGGTCGAGATCGGGTAGTTCCCTCAGACGGTCAGCAGCGCGTCCAGCGGCGCGAAGACGGTGGCCGGGGCGTAGTGGCGGCTTATGTAGCCGAGCGCGTCGGCATCCTCGCCGCCCTGGGCGAGGGCGGCGAGGATGGTGGCGCCGAAATTCGCCGCCGTGTCGGCCACGTGAACCGGCAGCACGTCATCCGGCGCGAGGCCGGCGCG
>NZ_AFPR01000129.1:0-1335 GCF_000219295.1 Acidiphilium sp. PM | reverse complement strand
GTGCGGGTTTCGAAATCCGAGGCGTCGTGCCGCTCGTGCAGCTGCTCGGCGGGGTCGCCGAAGGTGCGGTTGACCATGCGGCCGCGGCGGACGGCGGGACGCGCCAGGATCTGTTCGGCCCAGCGCACGACGTTGCGGTATTCATGCACCTGCAGGAATTCGGCCGCGTTGTAGAGCCAGCCCAGCACGAGCCCGCCATACCAGGGCCAGACGGCCATGTCGGCGATCGTGTATTCCGTGCCCGCGAGGTACTCCGCCTCGGCGAGCCGGCGGTCGAGCACGTCGAGCTGGCGCTTGGTTTCCATCGCGAAACGGTTGATCGGATATTCGAACTTCTCCGGCGCATAGGCGTAGAAATGGCCGAAGCCGCCGCCGAGATAGGGGGCGCTGCCCATCTGCCAGAACAGCCAGGAGAGGCATTCGGTTCGCGCATCGAGGTCCTTCGGCAGGAATTCGCCGAACTTCTCCGCGAGATAGAGCAGGATGGCGCCGGACTCGAACACCCGGCGGGGCTTGCCGCCGCCATGGTCGACCAGGGCGGGAATCTTGGAGTTCGGGTTGGCGGCGACGAAGCCGCTGCCGAACTGGTCGCCCTCGCCGATGCGGATCAGCCAGGCGTCGTATTCGGCGCCGGCATGGCCGCGGGCGAGCAGCTCCTCGAGCATGACGGTGACCTTCACCCCGTTCGGCGTCGCGAGCGAATAGAGCTGGAGCGGATGCCGGCCGACCGGCAGTTCCTTCTCATGGGTGGGGCCGGCGATCGGGCGGTTGATGCTGGCGAAACGTCCGCCGCTGGGCTGCTCCCACGTCCAGATTTTCGGGGGTGTGTAGGCGGTCTCGCTCGTCATGGTCTGTCTCCACGTTTCAAATTCTGGAATCGTCAGCCCGGCGGGGCTGCGCCGATTGTGCCGGATGGCACGCGCGACGGGAGATGGGGCCAGGAGGCGCGTTTTTCAGGCCCCTGGCGCGGGGTCGATCAGGCGGGCACGGGCACCGCGTGCGGCCGCGCGGCACTGCGCCGGATCGCAGTGGGCGGCGCGTCCTGCGCCGTGCGGAAGCCCGCCGCCTGCGCGGCGAGCTTCGCGGTTTCCTCCTTCAGCGACACGGTGGCGGCCGCGGTCTGCTCGACCATGGCGGCGTTCTGCTGCACGGCCTGGTTCATCTGCCCGGCGGCGGCATTCACCTCGGCAAGGCTGCGCGCCTGGCGGTTGGCGGAGCCGGAAATCTCGGTGATGAGCTGTTCGAGCGCGACCACGTTCTGCGCGATCGTCTCCAGCGCGGCGCCGGTCTCGCCGACCAGGCGAACCCCGTCGCCCACCTGTTTCGAGGACCGGG
>NZ_AFPR01000130.1:0-17577 GCF_000219295.1 Acidiphilium sp. PM | reverse complement strand
CGCCGGCGCTGAACCTCGGGGCGACAGGAGATCGGGATGCAGGCAATGCCGGACAACGTCATGGTGGTCGATCACCCGCTGGTCGCGCACAAGCTCACCCTGCTGCGCGCCGCGGCGACGCCGACGGGCGATTTCCGCCGCCTCGTCCGCGAGATCAGCCTGCTGATGGGCTACGAGGTGCTGCGCGACCTGCCGACCGAGCCGGTCCATATCGAAACCCCGCTGGAGCCGATGACGGCCCGCCAGGTCTCCGGCAAGAAGCTCTGCTTCATCTCGATCCTGCGCGCCGGCAACGGCATTCTCGACGGCATGGTCGACCTCGTGCCCTCGGCGCGCATCGGCCATGTCGGCCTCTACCGCGACCCGCTCTCGCACGAGCCGATCGAATACTACTTCAAGGTCCCGGACGACATGGACCAGCGCCTGACCGTGGTGGTCGACCCGATGCTCGCCACCGGCCATTCGGCGGCGGCGGCGGTCACCAGGCTGAAGCGGGCAGGGGCGGGGGCGATCAAGTTCGTCTGCCTCATCGCGGCCCCGGAAGGCATCGCCGCCCTGCACGCCGCCCATCCGGACGTGCCGGTCTACACCGCGGCGATCGACCGGCAGCTCGACGAGCACGCCTATATCCGCCCCGGCCTCGGCGACGCCGGCGACCGTCTCTTCGGCACCAAGTGATTTCGCGCCTCCCCCGCCGCGCGGGCGGGTGGAGGCGCAAAATCACTCCATGACCGCCATTTCCGGCTTCTCCGCCTTCGCGGCCATGGCGGCCTGCGGCGGGCGGCGCATCAGCAGCAGGCAGAGCATGGTCGGGATGCTGATGACCATCATGAACTTGAACGCGTCGATGAAGGAGATGATCTGCGCCTGCTGGTCGAGTGTCGCGTTCAGCAGCGCCGCCCCGGCATGGGTCATCGGGTCGAGCAGGCGCGAGACCGCGCCGCCCACCTGCAGGTTGCGGCTGAACGGCGTCACGTGGTCGGCGAGCGTGGCGTGGTTCACCTGCGCCATCTGCACCTGCACCGCCTCGGTGACGGAAATGCCCACCGCCATGCCGATATTGCGCATCAGGCTGAGCAGCGAGGTGCCCTGGGTGCGCAGCGCCTGCGGCAGCGTGTAGAAGGCGACGACCTGCAGCGGGGTGAACACGAAGCCGAGCCCCATTCCCTGCACGATCAGCGTCTCGATCATGTAAGACTGCGGCGAGGAGGGCAGCCACTGCATCATCATCCAGAACGAGACGACGAGCAGCGCGAAGCCCGCGGCCATCAGCGCGCGCGGGTCGATCCGGTTCGACAGCCGCCCCGCCAGCATCATCGCCCCCATCGTGCCGATGCCGCGCGGCGCCATCACCAGCCCCGCCGTCTCCACCGGGTAGTTGCCGAGCTTCTCGAGGAAGGGCGGCATCAGCGTCGCTGACGACAGCAGCACCGAGCCCACCGCGAACATGGTGATCAGCCCGGCATTGAGGTTGCGGTCGGCGAACACCCCGCGCGGGATGAACGGGTTCTTCGCCGTCATCATGTGGACGATGAAGAGATAGAGCCCGATCACCGCCAGCACCGCGAAGGTGACGATCTCCGGCGAGCCGAACCAGTCCTTCTCCTGCCCGCGGTCGAGCATGATCTGCAGCGAGCCGAGGAAGAGCGACAGCACGGCGAAGCCGATCCAGTCGAACTGTCCGCTCGCCGGCCGCCGCGCCCGCTTCGGCATGAACGCGCCGAGGGCCAGCACCGCGGCGATGCCGAACGGCACGTTGACGAAGAACACGTAGCGCCAGTTGTAGAAATAGGTGAGATAGCCGCCCAGCGTCGGCCCCAGGATCGGCCCGATCATGACGCCGACGCCCCAGATCGCCATCGCCGAGCCGCGCTTCTCGACCGGGTAGATGTCCAGCATGGTGGACTGGCTGAGCGGCACGAGTGCGGCGCCGAACACGCCCTGCAGCAGCCGGTCCATCACCATCTCGCCGAGCGAGGTGGCGACGCCGCACATCATCGAGCTGACGGTGAAGCCCACCAGCGAGATCAGGAAGATGTTCTTCCGCCCATACTGCGCGGCCAGCCAGCCGACCGGCGCGGTCATGATCGCGGCGGCGATGACGTAGGAGGTCAGGACCCAGGTGATCTCGTCATACGAGGCCGAGAGCGAGCCCTGCATGTAGGGCAGCGAGACGTTGGCGATGGTCGCGTCCAGCGCCTGCATCAGCGTGCCGATCATGCAGCCGACCGTGACGATCGCCCGCGGCAGCCCGCTGAGCTGCATTTCCTCCTCGTGCGAAGCCGGCCCGGCCATGGTTCAGCGCTCCCGCCGCATCCCGGCTCAGAACAGGTCCGAAAGCCGGTTCTGGTGCCCGGTGGTGATGGTGATCTCGGCGGTCATGCCGTTGCGCAGCACGAGGTCCTTCGGCCCGCCGGTGATGTTCACCCGCAGCGGAATGCGCTGCACCACCTTCACCCAGTTGCCCGAGGAATTCTCCGCCGGCAGGATCGAGAAGCTCGATCCGCTGGCCGGCGAGATGCTGGCGACCACGCCCTGCCAGGTCTGCCCCGGATAGGCGTCGACATGCACCTTCACCTTGTCGCCCGGCTTCACCCAGGTCAGCGAGGTCTCCTTCGGCTGCGAGCGGATCCACACATCGCTGGTCGAGACCAGCGCGAAGGCCGAGGTGCCGGCCGGCAGGAACATGCCCGGCTCCAGCTTGTCGGTCTCCGTCACCACCCCGGCGAAGGGCGCGCGCACGATCGAGTGGCGGTAGTTCAGCTCGGCGGTGGCCAGCGCCGCCTTCGCCGCCTTGTATTGCGGCGTGTCCCCGATCTTGATCTTCGGGTTGCCCGACAGTTTCGCGAGATCGACGCCCGCCTGCGCCGTCATCGAGGCGAGCGTCGCCTCGTCGCCCTGGAGCTTGTATTTCGCATCGTCATAGGCGGTGCGCGTCACGCCGCCGGTATGCACCAGCGCCGCGTAGCGCGCGAAGTTCAGCCTGTCGTTGTCCACCACCGACTGCTGGGTGCGGATCTTCGCGATCTCGGCGCGATAGCCGGCCCGCGTCGCCTCGATCTCCTGGCCCACCTCGGCGAGGTTCGCCTTCGCCTGGGCGATCGCCACCCTGAAGCGCGACGGGTCGAGGGTGAACAGCACCTGCCCCTTCTTCACCTGCTGATTGTCATGGACATCGACCGTCTCGACGAGGCCCGACACGTCGGTCGACAGCGCGACCCGCGCCGCCCGCACATAGGTATCGGTCACGTTCACCGTGCCGCCGCTCAGCAGCCAGTAGACCAGGATCGCGCCGAGGATCACCAGCACGCCGCCGATCATCAGCAACGGGCGCAGCATCCGCCCGGAGCGGCTGCGTCCCCTCGTCGCCTCCTGGCGCATCTCGGCTTCGCGGGCCACGGGGCCGGTTGCGGTACTCGTTTGGGACATCAGACCATCTCCTGTTCGGCTTGTGCCGTGGTATCGTCGCCGGAAGCGGCGGCCATCCCGCCCGGCGCCGCCGCGCACGCTCCCGTTTCGTCATGTGCCGCGCCGCCGCAGCGCCCGGCGCCGAGCAGCGTCGCCTTGATCCGCAGCAGCTCCCCGACCAGCGTATCCATCGTCTCCGGGGCGAGCCCGCTGCCGATCAGCGCCGCGACCGCGCCGCGCTGGGCCTCGATCTCGGCGAGCAACGGCCGCGCCGCCTCGGTCAGGTGCAGCCGCCAGATCCGCCGGTCGCGCGGGTCGGCCCGCCGCTCCACCAGGTTGCGCGCCGCCAGCCGGTCGGTCAGCCGCGCGACGCTCATCGGCTCCACCTCCAGCAACTCGGCGAGATCCTTCTGCGACAGGCCCGGATGCCGGGCGAGCTTGATCAGCATCGCCCATTGCGCGCGGTTCATGCCGTGCAGCCTCGCGCGGCGGTCGATTTCAAGCCGCAGCAGCCGCGCCACATCGTGCAGCAGCAGCAGCAGGTCGGGTTCGGCGGGCAACTGGGACATAGCAGCCGAGATGATAAGGTGCGTTACGAGTAAGTGCCACTGCCGCAGTTCTGCGTTTTTCGCAGGGGCCGTTCCCGGCCCGCCCCCCTTGCGCGCCGGCGCCCGCTCAGGCGCTCACCCGGCCAGCGCCTGGTGCAGCACCGGAATGGCGCCGGACAGCATGATCTGCACGCCGATCCCGAGCAGGATGAACGCCGCCAGCCGCGACAGCACCCGCCGCCCGGTCGCGCCGAGGATCACGTCCAGCCGGTCGGCCGCCGCATAGCTCACCCAGGTGATCGCCGCGATCGCCACCGCCGCGAGCGACATGCCGGCGTAGAACGCGCCGAGCGGCGTGCCGAAGGCGCCCCGTTCCGTCCCCAGCGTCACCGCGACGGCGATGGTCCCCGGCCCGGTGGTGAAGGGCAGGGTGAGCGGAAAGAACGCCATCGAGGCGATCTCGTCCGGGTCCTGGTCCGGCGCCGGCAGCGAGCTCGCCGCCTGCGCCTGCTTACGCGCCTCGGTCACCTCCGGCGCGTTCAGCATCTGGAACGCCCGGCTCGCCACCACCGCGCCGCCGGCCAGCCGCAGCGCGTTCAGCGTGATGCCGAAGAAGCTCAGGATATAGCTGCCCGCCCAGAGCGAGACGAGCATCACCGCGGCGCTGTTCACCCCCACCTTGCGCGCCAGCGTCGCCCGCACCGGCCGGCTCGCATTGCCGGTGATCTCGTTGAAGATGATCGCCCCGGCCAGCGGATTGACGATCGACAGCAGCGCCGGAAACCCGAGCAGGAAGGCGTTCAGCCCGGGCCCGAGCAGGTTCAAGCCGGCAGTTCCCGCGCGGCGATCGCGGCGAACAGCGCCGCCCCGAGCGGAATGATCGCGTCGTTGAAGTCGTAGCGCGGATGATGCAGCGGCACCGAGCCGCGCTCGCCGTCCGCCTGGCCGATGCGGAAGAAGCAGCCCGGCCGCTCCAGCGCGTAGAAGGCGAAATCCTCCCCGCCCATCGAGGCCGGCATGGTGGTCCGCACCTGCGCCGCGCCCACCACCCCCCGCGCCGCCTCGGCGAAGGACGCGGCGGCGCCGGCATCGTTGACCACCGGCGGATAGCCCCGCTCGTAGCCGACCTCCGCCGCCACCCCCGCGGCGGCGGCGAGTTCGGCCACCAGGCCCGGAATGTCGCGCGCCATCTGGTCCTGCACGTGCGGCATCAGCGTGCGCACCGTGCCCGACAGGGTCGCCACCTCGGGAATCACGTTGTTGGCGCTGCCGGCATGGAAGGTGCAGACCGAGACCACCGCCGAATCGAGCGGCGCCACCCGCCGCGCCACCAGGCTCTGCAACCCGACCACGATCTGCGCCCCGGCGACGATCGGGTCGATCGCCTGGTGCGGCCGCGCCGCGTGCCCGCCCTTGCCGGTCAGCCGGATCCGCAGCGTGTCCGACGCCGCGTTCACCGTCCCCGGCGAGGCCGAGACCACCCCCGCTGGCAGCAGCGGGTCGTTATGCGCGCCGAACACCGAATCGAACGGGAACCGCTCCAGCAGCCCGTCCTCCAGCATCGCCCGCGCCCCGGCGCCGCCCTCCTCGGCGGGCTGGAAGATGAAATGGATCGTCCCGGAAAACCGCCGCGTCGCCGCGAGGTAGCGCGCCGCGGCGAGCAGCATCGTGGTGTGCCCGTCATGCCCGCAGGCATGCATCGTCCCCGGCGTGGTCGAGCGCCAGGGCGCGTCGCCCGCCTCCTCGATTGGCAGCGCGTCCATGTCGGCGCGCAGCGCGATGGCCCGGTTCCCCGACCCCGCCCGCAGCGTGCCGACCACCCCGGTGCCGCCCACCCCGGTCGTCACCTCCAGGCCGAACGCCGCCAGCCGCTCCGCCACCAGCGCCGCGGTGCGGCGCTCCTGATAGCCGAGTTCGGGATGCGCGTGGAAATCGCGGCGCCAGGCGGAAAATTCCGGCGCCCAGGCGAGAAGCTGCTCGTCGATCGTCATGGCGCGCAGAATAAGGCCAAAAGCGCCGCGCCGTCACCCATACGGAGACGGACGGGGCCGGCCGCCCCGCCGCCGGTTTCATGCCGCTGCCGTATAGGTGATAGGTGTACCCGACCCGTTATTGCACCGCAGCAAATGTGCCATATGGACGGTCAGACGGAGCGCCGCTCCGGGATGACAAGCCTGAACACGAAAGCATAAAGGAAGACTCCCATGAACAAGCTGACCCGCGCCATCGCCCTCATCGCCGCCCTCGGCGCCATCGCCCCGGTCGCCGCGAACGCCGCCACCTTCGGCAACACCCACGACCAGCTCGTGCAGAAGATCAACAACGCCTACGGCACCCAGTTCAAGACCGGCCACGCCGCCCCGGCCGCGCCGGCCCAGGCCCAGCACAACAACTGATCCGCGCGGCGCCCCGCGCGGGCGCCGAAGCGACAGATAAAAAAAACGAACAAACGCCGCCCCGAGGCTCCCCGGGGCGGCGTTTTCGTCGGTGCCGGCGGGCGGCGGCGTCAGGCCGCCGGGCGGATCGCCGCGTTGCGGATCTCGTCGTCCACCGTCTCGGCGAAGCGCTTGAAGTTCTCCTCGAACCGCGCCACCAGCTCCGCCGCCTGCCGGTCATAGGCGGCCTTGTCGGCCCAGGCCTCGCGCGGGTCCAGCACCGCCGACGGCACGCCCTCGACCGCATCGGGAATCATCAGCCCGAACGCCCGGTCCGGATGGAAGCTCGTGCCCTCCAGCGCGCCCGAAAGTGCCGCGTTCAGCAGCGCGCGCGTATGCCGGATCGACATCCGCCGCCCGGTCCCGAACGCCCCGCCGGTCCAGCCCGTGTTCACCAGCCAGCACGAGACGCCATGCTCGGCGATCAGCTTCGCCAGCAGCTCGCCATAGACCCGCGGCGGCCGCGGCAGGAACGGCGCGCCGAAACAGGTCGAGAAGGTCGCCTGCGGCTCGCGGCCCAGCCCCTTCTCGGTGCCCGCCACCTTCGCCGTGTAGCCGGAGAGGAAGTGATACATCGCCTGCGCCGGCGTCAGCTTCGCGATCGGCGGCAGCACCCCGAACGCATCCGCCGTCAGCATCACCACGTTGCGCGGCATCCCGCCCCGCCCGGTCGGCTCGACATTGGGGATGAACTCGATCGGGTAGCACGAGCGGGTGTTCTCGGTCAGGCTGCGGTCGGCGAGGTCCACCACCCCCTGCGCGTCCGCCACCACGTTCTCCAGCACGGTGCCGAAGCGGTGGCTCGCGGCGAAGATCTCCGGCTCCGCCTCGGCCGAGAGGTCGATCACCTTGGCGTAGCAGCCGCCCTCGAAATTGAACACGCCATCCGGCCCCCAGCCATGCTCGTCATCGCCGATCAGCCGGCGCGCCGGGTCGGAGGAGAGGGTGGTCTTGCCGGTGCCCGACAGGCCGAAGAACAGGGCGACGTCGTCGTCCCGGCCGATATTGGCGCTGCAATGCATCGGCAGCACGCCGCGTTCGGGCAGCAGCCAGTTCATCACCGTGAAGATCGATTTCTTGATCTCGCCGGCATATTGCGTCCCGGCGATGACGATCCGCCGCTCCGCGAAGGACAGCGCGATCGCGGTCGAGGAGCGCACCCCGTCCACCGCCGGGTCGGCCTCGAATTCCGGCGCGTGCAGGATCACGAAATCCGGTTCGAACCCGTCCAGCTCCGCCGCGGCCGGGCGGATGAACATGTTCCGCGCGAACAGCGCCTGCCAGGCATTGGTGGTGACGAGGCGCACCCGGATGCGGTTTTTCGGATCGGCGCCCGCGAACAGGTCCTGGGTGAACAGCTCGCGCCCCTGCAGGAAGGCCTGCACCCGGCCGCGCAGCGTCGCGTAATGCGCGGCGGAGAGCTTCTGGTTCACGCTCCCCCACCAGACATCGGCGCTGGTCTGCGGCTCGTCCACCACGAACTTGTCGGCGACCGAGCGGCCGGTATGCACGCCGGTCTGCACCATCAGCGCGCCATCGGCGGAAAGCCGGCCTTCGCCGCGGCGCAGCGCGTGGGTGACGAGGGCGGGGGCGGTCAGGTTCGCGTGCAGGGCGGCGGCGCGGGCAATGCCCGCCGGGGCCAGGATGGCCGCCTGTCGGGCGGCCTCGGAGTCGGGATTCGTCGGGTTTGGCGTCACGGCTCTGGTCTTTCTTGGCTTCGACTTCATGTTCGATTTTCGCTATATGCCGTCCCTTACGGGTTTTTCCAAACCCGAAAAGCGAAAATTCGACCGCGCTCAGCGAAACTCAACCATGCGTCGCGCCGTCTGCCAAATTCGTGAGCGCATCTTCATAAACCCGCAACATCCGCCCGAAGGCGACGCGCAGCACGATGTCCTCGCGCCCGAGATCGAACCCGTCGGGGTCGAGCGTCACCATCCGCCAGCCGCTGCCGCTGCCGCTGCCGCCGTGCCGCGCGGCCACCTCGTCGAGGCGCGCGCCGAGCCCGTCATTCGCCGCCGCCATCGCCGCGCGGCACGCCGCCTGGTCCTGCAACGCCGCCGTCCTTGGCGACAGCCGCTCGACATCGAGCGTCGCCGCCCGCGCGAATCCGCCGACGAACCGCGCCGCGACCGGGGTGAGCCGGTAGATCCCGAAATCGCCGAACCCGGCATAGGCGCGGGCATAGGGGTGGATGGCGAGGTAGCGCTCGCGGTCCTCCGGCGCGTCCGAGCGCGCCGCGTCGCACACCAGCGACAGGCGCGGGCTGGTCTGCGGATTCGCCTCCGCCGGCGGCCCGCTGACCATCAGCGCGCAGCGCGGATCGCGGTCCAGCGCCCTGGTATGCGCCGAAAGCTGCGAGAGCAGCACCACCACGTCGCCCTCCGGCGTCACCGCCGGGGTGACGAGGGCGATCGCCGGATACTCGTCCTCGATCACCGCGAGGCTGCCCACCCGCGCCGCCCGCAGCAGCAGCCGCGCCTCGCGGTGGATGTCGTTCTGGATGTCCCTGGGCTCTTGCATCGGCGCCATATTCCCGTCACGTCAGATCCGGATACTGCGACGAAAGACGGCTGCAAGGCAAAACCCATGAAACAGACGATCGCCCTGGTCGACGACGACCGCCACATCCTCGAATCGGTGCAGATGACCCTCGAGCAGGAGGGCTTCGCCGTCCGCACCTATACCGACGGCGAATCCGCCCTCCAGGGGCTGATGACCCGCCCGGCCGACCTCGCGGTGCTCGACATCAAGATGCCGCGGATGGACGGGATGGAGCTGCTCCAGCGCCTGCGCGCCCGCTCGGCCATGCCGGTCATCTTCCTCACCAGCAAGGACGACGAGCTCGACGAACTGATGGGCCTGCGCCTCGGCGCCGACGACTACATCACCAAGCCCTTCAGCCAGCGCCTGCTGCTCGAGCGCATCCGCGCCCTGCTGCGCCGCAACGAGGCGAGCCGCGCCGAGGGGTCCGGCGCCGCCCCCACCGGCGTCATCGGCCGCGGCGACCTCACGCTCGACGAAACCAAGCACCAGTGCCTCTGGAAGGGGCAGGACATCCAGCTCACCGTCACCGAGTTCCTGCTGGTCAAGGCGCTCGCCGCCCGCCCCGGCATGGTCAAGTCGCGCGACCAGCTGATCGACGCCGCCTATGGCGAGAACGTCTATGTCGACGACCGCACGATCGACAGCCACATCAAGCGCCTGCGCCGCAAGTTCCGCGCCGTCGATGACGAGTTCGACCAGATCGAGACGCTCTACGGCATCGGCTACCGCTACAAGGAAGCATGACCGCGGCGGCCTCCTTTCCCGCCGGCGGGCGCGGCTGGCGGCGGGTCTCGCCGCTGCTGCGGCGCATCCTGCTGGTCAACGCCCTGCCGCTCGCCCTCATCGTCGCGGCGCTGCTCTATCTCGACCAGTACCAGCACGGCCTGCTCACCGCCGAGGTCACCGCGCTGCGCGAGCAGGCGCGGATCTATGCCGGCGCGCTCGCCGAATCGGCGGTGCAGTCCAACGCGTCGGACCAGCCCTCGCTGAAGCCGGACCTCGCCCGCCCGCTGCTCTACCGCCTGACCGAGCCGACGCCGAACGCCCAGGCCCTGGTCTACGGGGCGGATGGACGGGTGATCGCCAATTCGCGCATCCGCCAGGGGCCGGGCGGGGCGATCGTGACCGAGCCGCTGCCGCCGGTGCAGCCGCGCGGCGACTTCGCCCGCGCCGTCAGCTTCCTCTACGACCAGTTCGTCGCCTTCCTGCCGAGTTCCGAGGTCACCTCCGGGCAGGACGGCAAGGGCGGCTCCGGCCTCGGCTGGCAGCCCAGCGTGCGCGAGGTGCTGAAGCTCACCGGCGCCAAGCCCTCGCACGCGGCGCCGCCCTTCATCCGCCGCGCCGCCGATGGCCGGCTGCTGATCACCGTCTCCGAGCCCATCGTCCGCGCCAAGAACACGGTCGGCGCCGTGCTCCTCACCCGCGAGGCGACCGAGGTCGACCGCGCGGTCTTCGCCGTGCGGGTATCGATCCTCGGCCTGTTCGTGCTCGCCCTGGTGCTGACCGTGCTGCTTTCGGTCTATCTCGCCCGCACCATCGCGACGCCGCTGCTCCGCCTCGCCGCCTCGGCCGGCCGCCTGCGCGAGGGCCGCGGCGCGATGACCGAGCCGGTGCCCCCGCCGATCGCCGCCCGCGACGACGAGATCGGCGTCCTCGCCCGCGCCCTCGAGGAATCCGCCCACGCCCTCTGGGCGCGGATGGACGCGATCGAGCGCTTCGCCGCCGATGTCGCGCACGAGATCAAGAACCCGCTCTCCTCGATCCGCTCCGCCGTCGAGACCGTCCGCCGGACGGACGATCCCGCCCGCGCCGCCCGCCTGTTCGACATCATCTCGCAGGACGTCCGCCGGCTCGACCGGCTGATCTCCGACATCAGTGATTCCTCGCGCCTCGATTCCGAAATGTCGCGCACCGCGCTGGAGCCGGTCGACCTCGCCCCCATCCTCGCCGCCCTCGCCGAGATCCACCAGTCCACCCGCGAGGACGACGCGCCGGTGATGGTGCTCGACGCGCCGAAGACCGGCCTCGTCGTCCGCGGCGCCGAGGGACGGCTGGTCCAGGTCCTGCGCAACCTGATCGGCAACGCGATCTCCTTCAGCCCGCAGCGCGGCAAGATCTGGCTGCGCGGCCGCGTCACCGGCAGCATCGTCGAACTCGCCGTCGAGGACGAGGGCCCCGGCATCCCCGATGCCAAGCTCGACCACGTGTTCGACCGCTTCTACTCCGAGCGCCCGCAGGGCGAGGGCTTCGGCAACCATTCCGGCCTCGGCCTGTCGATCTCCCGGCAGATCGTCGAGGCCCATCAGGGCCGCATCACCGCCGAGAACCGCCGCGACCCCGAGGGCGCGGTCATCGGCGCCCGCTTCGTCATCCGCCTGCCGCGCGGATGACCGCGAAGCACCGTCATGCCTCCGTGCCGACCACCGAACGCCCCGGCAACCGCCCCTTCGGGATCCCGGCGAACGCCAGATGGGCCGGCGTCCCGATCCCCGGGTTCCTCGCCATCGCGATCGCCGCCCTGGATGCCTGGACGGTCTGGTGCAACGCCTCCCCCGCCACCTATTTCCACTACGGCAAGATCATGTTCTTTCCGCTGATCGCCGCCGGCGTACTCATGGCCTGGGCGCTCAATTCCGGCAAGCTGGTGATGATCCGCCTGTGGCACGTCTTCGCCCGCCTCGTGGTCGCGGCCTATGCCGTGCTCGCGGTCATCTTCATCGCCGAACTGGCGGTCTATCCGTTCGCCCGCGCCTTCGGCGCAGTCATCGGCCTGGTCATTTTCCTGCTGACCGCGCCGTTCTTCCTGCTGATGCGCCGCGATTTCCGCCGCAGCCGCTGGCTCGACCCCGATTCGCTGCCCTCGGAATGGGAAATCGCCGCCATCCACGACCCGAATTCGATCAACTACCAGCCACCGAAACGCAAACGAAGCTGACCGCCCGGCCATGAAAAAAGGGCCGGCGCAACCCGCCGGCCCTTCCCGCATCCGAACGCCCGCCGGAGATCACCCCTGGCGTTCGACCATCATCTGCTTGATCTTGCCGATCGCCTTCGCCGGGTTCAGCCCCTTCGGGCAGGTCTGCGTGCAGTTCATGATCGTGTGGCAGCGATAGAGCTTGAACGGATCTTCCAGCGCGTCGAGCCGCTTGCCGGTCGCCTCGTCGCGCGAATCCGCGATCCACCGATACGCCGCCATCAGAACGGCCGGGCCGAGATAGCGGTCGCCATTCCACCAGTAGGACGGGCAGGAGGTCGAGCAGCAGAAGCACAGGATGCACTCCCACAGCCCGTCCAGCTCCGCGCGTTCCTCGACGCTCTGCTTGCGCTCGCCATCCGGCGGCGGCGGCGTTTCGGCCTGCAGCCACGGCTCGATCGAGCGATACTGCGCATAGGCCTGGTTGAGGTCGGGCACGAGGTCCTTGACCACCGGCATGTGCGGCAGCGGGTTGATGTTCACCGCCTCCTTCACCTCCTCGATGGGCTTGAGGCAGGCGAGCGTGTTGGTCCCGTCGATGTTCATCGCGCAGGAGCCGCAGATCCCCTCGCGGCAGGAGCGACGGAAGGTGAGGGTGGGGTCGATCTCGTTCTTGATCTTGATCAGCGCGTCCAGGACCATCGGCCCGCACTTGTCGAGGTCGATCTCATAGGTATCGGCACGCGGATTGGCGTCCTCGTCGGGGTTCCAGCGATACACCTTGAAGCTCTTCACCCGGGTCGCCCCCGGCTCGGCCTTGTAGGTCTTGCCCTGGGTCACGCGGCTGTTCTTCGGGAGGGTCAGTTCGGCCATGGTTCGAAACCCTTTCTCAGTAGACGCGCTTCTTCGGCGGGAACACCGAAACGTCGTTGGTCAGCGTCTGCATCCGCACCGGGCGGTAGTCGAGCGCCACCTCGCCTTCATCCGAGCAATGCGCGAGCGAATGTTTCATCCACTCGGCGTCGTCGCGCTCGGGGAAGTCGTCATGCGCGTGCGCCCCGCGGCTCTCGTGCCGCGCCTCGGCCGAGGCCATGGTGGTGATCGCGTTGCCCATCAGGTTGTGCAGCTCGAGCGCCTCCATCAGGTCGGAATTCCAGATCAGCCCGCGATCGGACACCGAAATATCCTTCAGCCCCTGCCACAGGCCGGACATCTTCGCGACACCTTCCTTCAGCGTCTTGGAGTTGCGGAACACCGCGGCGTGGTTCTGCATCGTCCGCTGCATCTGGTCGCGGAGTGCGGCCACGGTGGTGCCGCCCTTGGCGTGGCGCGTCGCGTCCAGCCGGTCGAGCGAGGCCTCGCCGGCGCGGGCGGGCAGGGCGGGCTGGCTCGCGCCCGGCGTGACCACCTTCGCCGCCTGGTGCGCCGCCGCCCGGCCGAACACCACGAGGTCGAGCAGCGAGTTGGTGCCGAGCCGGTTCGCGCCGTGCACCGAAACGCACGCCGCCTCGCCCACCGCCATCAGCCCCGGCACGATCGCGTCCGGATTGTCCTTGGTCGGCCGCAGCACCTCGGCGCGATAGTTCGTCGGAATGCCGCCCATGTTGTAATGCACGGTCGGCAGCACCGGGATCGGCGCCTTGGTCACGTCGACGCCCGCGAACACCCGCGCGGTCTCCGAAATCCCCGGCAGCCGCTCATGCAGCTGCTCCGGCTTCAGCCCTTCGAGATGGAGCAGGATGTGGTCCTTGTTCGGCCCGCAGCCGCGCCCTTCCATGATCTCGATCGTCATCGAGCGCGAGACCACGTCGCGCGAGGCGAGGTCCTTCGCCGTCGGCGCGTAGCGCTCCATGAAGCGCTCGCCCTCGGCGTTGGTCAGGTATCCGCCCTCGCCGCGCGCGCCCTCGGTGATCAGGCAGCCGGCCGGGAAAATGCCCGTCGGGTGGAACTGCACGAACTCCATGTCCTGCATCGGCAGCCCGGCGCGCAGCGCCATGCCGCCGCCATCGCCGGTGCAGGTATGCGCCGAGGTGCAGGAGAGATAGGCGCGGCCATAGCCGCCGGTCGCCAGCACCACCAGCTGCGCGCGGAAGCGGTGGATCGTCCCGTCCTCCAGGCACCAGGCCATCACCCCGCGGCACGCGCCCTCGTCGTCCATGATGAGGTCGGTCGCGAAATACTCGACGAAGAACTCCACATCCGCCTTCAGGCTCTGCTGGTACAGCGTGTGCAGGATGGCGTGGCCGGTGCGGTCGGCGGCGGCGCAGGCGCGGCGCACCGGCGCCTGGCCGAAATCCTTCATGTGCCCGCCGAACGGCCGCTGGTAGATCTTGCCGTCCTCGGTGCGGCTGAACGGCACGCCGAAATGCTCCAGCTCGTGGATCGCCGGAATCGCCTCGCGGCACATGTATTCGATGGCGTCCTGATCACCGAGCCAGTCCGAGCCCTTGACCGTGTCATACATGTGCCAGCGCCAGTCGTCCGGCTCCATGTTGCCGAGTGCCGCGCCGATGCCGCCCTGCGCGGCCACGGTATGGCTGCGGGTCGGGAACACCTTGCTGATGCAGGCGGTCTTCAGCCCGGCCTGGCCCATGCCGAGCGTCGCCCGCAGGCCGGACCCGCCGGCCCCGACGACGATGACGTCATAGGTATGGTCGATGATCGTGTAGGCGCCGAGCGACGGCTTCGACATTGCGTTCATGACGGTGATTTCCCCAGGCGGCGGATCAGAAGGACAGTTTCAGGACCGAGATGATGGCCAGCAGCCCGAAGAACCCGGCCGTCGCCCGCATCGCGAGCATGACCGCGAGCCGCTTGCCCTCGGAGCGGATGTAGTCCTCGATCACCACCTGCAAACCCAGCTGCAGGTGATAGAACAGCGCGATCACGAGGGCGAGGAACAGCACCCCGTTCCACGGCTCGGCCATGTAGCGCAGCATCTCGGCCTGGCTCGCGCCCTCCAGCAGCAGCACCGACAGCACGGCGTAGAGCGCGAGCGGCAGCAGCGCCAGCGCGGTCAGCCGCTGCGCCCACCAGTGATGCACGCCCGATTTCGCGGCCCCCATGCCGCGGGCGCGGCCGAGTGCCGAACGCATGATCCTCATCGACTTGTCTCCCCCCGCCGCGCTCACAGCAGCACCAGCCCGACCAGCCAGACCAGCACGGTCAGCCCGCCGGCCGCCACCACCACCGCCACGCCGGAGCGATGCACGCTCGGCAGCTCGAAGCCGACCCCGGCATCCCACAGCAGGTGCCGGATGCCGTTGCAGAAGTGGTAGAACAGGGCGAAGGTGAAGCCGAACAGCACGATCATCCCGAGAATCGAGCCGACGATCGCCTGCGCCACCGAGAACGCGCCCGACGAGGTCGCCGCCGCCGCCAGCCAGAGCGAAAGCAGCACCGCCCCGGCCGACAGCGCGACGCCGGTGATCCGGTGCAGGATCGACAGGGTCGAGGTGATCTGGGGGCGATAGACTTGCAGATGGGGTGACAAGGGCCGGCGGACCGTCCCGCCTGTCGAGTTGCGCCCCTGCATGAGCGCTTCGCGCACATCCTGCATGCTCGTCACCACCTTTCTGCCGGTCGTCTCATGACGAAATTGAAATGCTGCACCTGCTTAGTCCCCGAGGTGGCGAGGGTCAATTCACTGTCAAGCGCCCGCGATCCGGTACAGCACGGTCTCCCGCGCGCTCCGGCTTTCGAGTTCGTGCAGGGTCGGAACCGTGCGGCGGGCGAATTCCGCCAGCCCCGCGCGCGGCACATAGGCGCGGCCCGGATCGGCGATCCACACCTCCGCCGTCGCAGCGCAGCGTTGCAGCCACGGCCAGATATGCGCGGTCATCGGTTTCTCATAGCAGACATCCCCGCAGAGAATGAGGTCCTGCGCCGGCGCGGTGCCAGTCGCGTCGCCGATCACGATCTCGACCGCGACACCGTTCGCCGCCGCGTTGAGCCCGATCGCCGCCCCCGCCACCGGGTCGATCTCCACCGCCGTCACCCGCGCCGCCCCCGCCTTCGCCGCGGCGATCGCGGCCAGGCCCGACCCGGCGGCGAAATCCATCACCCGCCGGCCGCGCACGGTCTCCGGGTTGTCGAGCACATGCCGCGCCAGCGCGATCGAGCCCGGCCAGGCAAACGCCCAGTAGGGCGGGGCGATGCCGCTCTCGGCGAGGAATTCCTCGGTCGCCTGCCAGATCGGCGTGATCTCGGTGGCGAGATGCAGCCCGATCTCCGGCACCAGCGCCGGCGCCGTCCACGCCGTGCTCGCGCGGATGAACGCGGCCGCGTCCCTCATCGCCCGATCAGGATCGCCAGCCCCACCAGCAGCCCGACCCACCGGTTCAGCTTGAACAGCGCGAGGCAGCGCGCCGGATCGTCGATATCGAGCCGCACGACCTGCCAGGCCAGTAGCGCGCCCGGCAGCGCGAGCGCGATCAGCCCGTCCCGCCCGATCCCGGCCACCGCCATCGCCGCGGCGATGAGCGCCAGCATCCCCGCATACCACAGCGCGACGAACAGCCGCGTCCGCCCGCCGAGCCTGAGTGCCGAGGACTTGATGCCCGCCAGCGCGTCGTCCTCGCGGTCCTGGTGCGCGTAGATCGTGTCATAGCCGAGGATCCACAGGATCGTCCCGGCATAGAGCGGCAGCACCGGCCAGCCCAGCGCCCCGTGCGCGGCGGCATAGCCCAGCGGCGCGCCCCAGCCGAAGGTGAAG
Organism: Acidiphilium sp. PM; assembly: GCF_000219295.1. Taxonomy (NCBI): domain Bacteria; kingdom Pseudomonadati; phylum Pseudomonadota; class Alphaproteobacteria; order Acetobacterales; family Acidocellaceae; genus Acidiphilium; species Acidiphilium sp. PM. The sequence goes on along the minus strand of NZ_AFPR01000130.1, from coordinate 1,011 downwards.
CCGAGCATCACCTGCGGCCACCAGGTCACCCGCTTCGCCGCCGGGTAGAACGCCACCAGCACCAGCGAGGCAACGCCGAGGATCTGCGCCGTCCGCCCCAGCATCAGCAGAATCACCAGCCCCGCCAGCAGCAGCAGGAGCAGGAACGCCACCGCCGCCGGGACCGACACCGCGCCCGAGGCCAGCGGCCGCCCCGCCGTCCGCGCCACCTTGCGGTCCAGCTCGCGGTCCCACAGGTCGTTCACCACGCATCCCGCCGCCCGCATCACCACCGCGCCCACGGCGAACAGCGCGATCAGGCCGAGTGTCGTCCACACCCCCGCCCGCGCCAGCAGGATGCTCCACAGCCCCGGCAGGAACAGCAGCCACACGCCGATCGGCCGGTCCAGCCGCGCCAGCAGCGCGAACGGCCTGAGCCGCGCCGGCAGCCGCGCCACCCATCCCCCGGCCCGGATATCGGTAAAACCTGTCCCGCCTGCTACAGGGTCAGCCATGGCCTCGCTCATCCGTCTGCACCTTCCATCACCCTTGTCGCCCGGCGCGACCCTTGCCACATCCGCGGCCCAGGCGCACTACCTCGGCGCCGTGATGCGCCGCCGCGCCGGCGATCCGCTGCTGGTCTTCAACGCCGGTTCCGGCGAATTCGCCGCGACGATCGGCGCGCTCGACCGCCGCGCCGCCACCCTCGTCCTCGGCGCGCGCACCCGCGCGCCCGAACCCGAACCCGATTGCTGGCTCTGCTTCGCCCCGCTCCGGCGCGACATGACCGAACTCGTCGTCGAGAAGGCCACCGAGCTCGGCGTCTCCCGCCTCGTGCCCGTGCTCACCGCCCGCACCCAGCCCGCCCGCCTGCGCGCCGACCGCCTCGCCGCCATCGCCACCGAGGCCGCCGAACAGTCCGAGCGCCTGACCATCCCCGACATCGCCGAGCCGGCCCCGCTCGCGGCGTTTCTCGCCGCCTTCCCGCCGTCCCGCCGCCTCTTCGTCGCCGCCGAGCGCCACGCCGCCCCG
>NZ_AFPR01000131.1:0-6877 GCF_000219295.1 Acidiphilium sp. PM | reverse complement strand
TCGATGTCCGCGGCGCCGTCCGCATCCCCGCAAACCATCGCCAGAGCCGGCAAGGCCCTGCACCAGGTGCTCGAGATCAACCACAGCTACGGCGCGAAGCTCGCCCACACGACCGATCCCGCCGGCAAGCAGCGCCTGATCGCCTCCGCCAAGGACAAGGCCACCACCGCCATCACCGCGCAGGGCCTCACCGTGCGGCAATACGACCAGGTGCTGGCCGAAGCCCGGCAGAACCCGGCCCTGCGCGCCCGGCTCTTCGCCGCCGCCGGCCTGCCGGCGCAGAAATGATCACATGACCGCTTCGAGGATCACCGCCGTCCCATAGGCGGTGACCTCGTTCATCGCCTGGCCCTGGCCGGCGTCGAACTCCCCGGAATCGAACCGCATCCCGATCACCGCATTGGCGCCGAGCGAGGCGGCATGCGCCTTCAGCGCCGCGATCGCCTCGTCCCGCGTCTGGTTGACCATGGCGATGTAGCCCTCCTGCGAACCGCCGAAAATCGCGCGGATGCCGCCGAGCATGTTGCCCACGATGGTCCGGCTGCGGATCGAGGTGCCATAGACCGGGCCGACCACCCGGGCGATCCTGGCATTGGCCACCTCGTTGACGGTGACGACGAGAATTTCGTTCATGGCCTGGGTCCGTTCCTGCCTGTCCAACCGCGCGTTCATATCATTGACCGGGCGCGGCCGCATCGGCTTTATGATTTTGTCATGGATCTGGTTCCCCCGCGCCCCGAACAAGACGCCGCCGCCTGCGCCGACGGGGAGCTGCCCCCCTGCGTCCTCACCCGCCCGCCGCGCCAGTCCGCCCCGGTCGTGGTCGCCTCGGCGCATTCCGGCCGCGCCTACGCGCCGGATTTCCTCGCCCTCTCCCGGCTCGACGCCCGCGCCCTGCGCAAGAGCGAGGACGGCTTCGTCGACGAGCTGTGCGCCGGCGCCCCCGGCCTCGGCCTGCCGCTGCTCGCCGCCCGCTTCCCCCGCGCCTGGTGCGACGTCAACCGCGAGCCCTGGGAACTCGACCCCGCGATGTTCGAGGACGCCCTGCCGCCCTATGTGAACGCCACCAGCCCCCGCGTCGCCGCCGGCCTTGGCACCATCGCCCGCGTCGTCGCCTCCGGCGAGCCGATCTACCGCCGCAAGCTCCGCTTCGCCGAGGCGCAGGCGCGGATCGAGGCCTGCTGGCGCCCCTATCACGCCGCCCTGGCCGGGCTCATCGCCGAAACCCGCGCCGCCTTCGGCGCCTGCCTCCTGCTCGACATCCATTCGATGCCGCGCCCGCCCGGCCTGCCGCACGGCCACGGGCCGGACATCGTGGTGGGCGACCTGCACGGCGCCTCCTGCGCCCGCCCGGTCGTGCAGCTGGTCGAGCAGGCCCTGCGCGGCGAGGGCTTCGCGATCCGTCGCAACGATCCCTATGCCGGCGGCTACGTCACCCGCCACTACGGCCGCCCGCGCGAGCACGTCCATGTCGTGCAGATCGAGATCGCCCGCGCCCTCTACATGGACGAGGCGACGATGCTCCGCCTGCCCGGCTTCGCCGCGCTGCAGGCGAGCCTCACCCGCATCCTCGCGCGGGTCGCCGCCGCCGTGCCGGCGCTGGTCTGACCATGGCGCCCCCCGATCGCGAACCCGCCGCGCGGGTGCCGCTCTACGCCCGGGTGAAGGAGGCGATCGTCGAGCGCATCGCCAGCGGCCAGATCGGCCCCGGCGGCCGCCTGCCCTCCGAGCACGAGCTGATGGCCGAATTCGGCGTCTCGCGGATGACGGCGCATCGCGCCCTGCGCGAACTCTCCGCCGCCGGCCTCGTCGCCCGCGTGCAGGGCAGGGGCAGCTTCGCCGCGCCGCCGCGCCCGCGCCTCGAATGGCTCGAAATCCGCGACATCTCCGATGAGATCGTCGCCTCCGGCCACCGCCACCGCGTCCGCGTCCTCGCCCAGGAAGCCACCCGCGCCCGCGCCGACCAGGCGCTCGCCTTCGGCCTGCGCCCCGGCGCGCGCATCTTCCACGCCACCCTGCTGCATTACGAGGACGACGTGCCGGTGCAGATCGAGGACCGGCTGGTCTCGCCCCGCTTCGCCCCGGATTTCCTCGAACAGGATTTCACGAAGGAGACCGTCGCCGCCTATCTCCTCCGCCTCGGCCCGGCGACCGAGACCGAGCACGTCGTCTACGCGACCACGCCCTCGCCCGAGATCCGCGCGCTGCTCGAGATCGGGCGCGACGAGGAGCAGGCCTGCCTCGTCGTCCTCCGCCGCACCTGGAGCGGCGGGCTTCCCGCCACCCAGACCGAATTCATCCACCCCGGCGCCCGCTACGCGCTCGGCACCCGCTCCTCGATGGGCGACCGGCCGGACGGCCCGGCCGCCCCCTGAACCTCAGCCGGTGATCCCCGGCAGGTTCAGCCCGTTCTCCCGCGCGCAGTCGATGGCGATGTCGTAGCCGGCATCGGCATGGCGCATCACCCCGGTCGCCGGGTCGTTCCACAGCACCCGCTCCAGCCGCTTCGCCGCCGCCTCGGTGCCGTCGGCGACGATCACCATCCCCGCATGCTGCGAATACCCCATCCCGACCCCGCCGCCATGATGCAGCGAGACCCAGGTCGCCCCCGAGGCGCAGTTGAGCAGCGCGTTGAGCAGCGGCCAGTCCGACACCGCGTCCGACCCGTCGCGCATCGCCTCGGTCTCGCGGTTGGGGCTGGCGACCGAGCCGGAATCGAGATGGTCCCGCCCGATCACCACCGGCGCCGAAAGCTCGCCCCGCGCCACCATCTCGTTGAAGGCGAGGCCGAGCCGGTGCCGCTGCCCGAGCCCCACCCAGCAGATCCGCGCCGGCAGGCCCTGGAAGGCGATCCGCTCGCGCGCCATGTCGAGCCAGTGATGCAGGTGCGGATCGTCGGGGATCAGCTCCTTCACCTTCGCGTCCGTCCGGTAGATGTCCTCGGGGTCGCCCGACAGCGCCGCCCAGCGGAACGGCCCGATCCCCCGGCAGAACAGCGGCCGGATATAGGCCGGCACGAAGCCCGGAAAGTCGAACGCGTCGGCCACCCCCATCTCCTGCGCCATGGCGCGGATGTTGTTGCCGTAGTCGAGCACCGGAATTCCCATCCGCCAGAAATCGAGCATCGCCCGCACCTGCCCGGCCATCGACCGCTTCGCCGCCAGCGCCACCGCCTCGGGGTCGCGCTCGCGCATCGCCGCCCAGTGCTCCAGCGTCCATCCCGCCGGCAGGTAGCCGTTCACCGGATCATGCGCCGAGGTCTGGTCGGTCACGATATCCGGGCGGATGCCGCGGCGGACGAGTTCGGGAAACACCTCCGCGGCATTGCCGAGCAGCCCGATCGAGACCGGCTTTCCGTCGCGCTTCGCCGCCTCCAGCATCGCCAGCGCCTCGTCGAGCGTGTCGGCCCGGCGGTCGAGATAGCGCGTGCGCAGCCGCATCTCGATGCGCGAGGGCGTGCACTCCACCGCGATCATCGAGGCCCCGGCCATCGTCGCCGCCAGCGGCTGCGCCCCGCCCATGCCGCCGAGCCCGCCGGTCAGGATCCACCGCCCGGCGAGATCGCCGCCGTAATGCTGCCGCCCGGCCTCGACGAAGGTCTCATACGTGCCCTGCACGATGCCCTGCGAGCCGATATAGATCCACGACCCCGCCGTCATCTGGCCGTACATCATCAGGCCCTTGCGATCGAGTTCGTGGAAATGCTGCCAGTTCGCCCAGTTCGGCACCAGGTTGGAATTGGCGATCAGCACGCGCGGCGCGTCCGCATGGGTGCGGAACACGCCGACCGGCTTGCCCGACTGCACCAGCAGCGTCTCCTCCGGCCCGAGGTCGCGCAGCGCGCCGAGAATGCGGTCGAAACTCTCCCAGTCCCGCGCCGCCCGGCCGATCCCGCCATAGACGACGAGTTCCTCCGGCCGCTCCGCGACATCGGGGTCGAGGTTGTTCATCAGCATCCTGAGCGGCGCCTCGGTCAGCCAGGACCGGGCGCTGAGATCGCTGCCATGCGGCGCGCGGATCGTCCGCGCATTGTCGAGACGACGATTCATCCTGTTCATTCCTTCGAGTTCGCGAAATCGACGCAGTCGCGCAAAATCCGTTCCAGCACGGAGCGCAGCGTCGCCGCCCGTGCCGGATCGTACGGCGCCGGCCAGTTCGCCGCACTGGGCGCTGACGGCTCCTCCATGTAGCCGCGGCAGGCGAGTTCCATCTGCACCGCATGCACGCCTTCGGCCGGCGCGCCGTGATGGCGCGTGATCCAGCCGCCGACAAACCGCCCGTTAGAAACGTGGCTGAACCCCGCCTCGGCGCAACGTCCGGCAATCCGTGCCGCAAGTCGCGGATCGGCCGCCCGCCCGCGATCGGTGCCGATATTGCAGACCGGCAGCTCGCCCTCGAACAGTCGCGGAATCACCGAGCGGATCGAGTGGCAGTCATACAGCACGACGCGCCCGTGCAGCGCCCGCAGCCGCGCGATCTCGCCCGCGATAACATCGTGATAGGGATCGTGATACGCCTGCCGGCGCCTTGCGATTTCCGCCTCGTCCGGCTCCCGCCCGTCGCGATAGAGCGGCGCGCCGTCGAAATCCGTGGTCGGGCATAGCCCCGTCGTCGCCTGGCCCGGATAGAGCGAGGCGCCGGACGGATCGCGGTTGACGTCGATCACGCTGCGCGAGATCCGCGTGCGGATCACCGTCGCATCGAGCCCGGGCGCGAAATCGTAGAGCCGGTCGATCCACCAGTCCGCATCCCGCAGCGCCTGCCAGGGCGAGACGAAATCCCCCGCCAGCGCCTCGGGAATTTCGGTCCCCGTATGCGGAATGCTGACCAGCAGCGGTGCGGCACCCCGCCGCAGCTCGATGAACGGGGCAGGGGAGGGGGCGCTCACGCGTCGAGCTCCGGCAGCGCGTCGCATCCCGCCGCCCGCTCGGCGGCGCCGCTCTCGATCAGCGCCCGCGCCCGCGCGATGTCCGGCGCCATCAGCCGGTCCTCGCCGAGCACCGGCACGCTCTCCCGCAGCACCGCGTGCATCCGTCCAAGCGGCGCGCTGGTCGCGAGCGGGGCGAGCAGGTCTATCCCCTGCGCCGCCATCAGATACTCGATCGCCAGAACATGCGAGAGATTGTCCGCCATCCTCAGCAGCCGCATCGCCCCGTGCGTCGCCATCGAGACATGGTCCTCCTGGTTGGCCGAGGTCGGGATGGAATCCACGCTGGCCGGATGCGCCAGCATCCGGTTCTCCGCGACCAGCGCCGCCGCGGTCACCTGCGGAATCATGTAGCCCGAGTTCAGCCCCGGCGCGCGGGTCAGGAAGGCCGGCAGCCCCGAATGCGCCGGATCGACCAGCAGCGCGATCCGCCGCTCCGCCAGCGACCCCGCCTCGGCGATCGCCAGCGCGATCTGGTCGGCGGCGAAGGCGACGTATTCGGCGTGGAAATTGCCGCCCGAAATCACCTCGCCGGTCTCGGCGAACACCAGCGGATTGTCCGACACGCCATTGGCCTCGGTCGCCAGCGTCCGCCCCGCCTGGCCGAGCAGGTCGAACACCGCGCCCATCACCTGCGGCTGGCAGCGCAGCGAATACGGGTCCTGCACGCGCGGATCGCCGATCCGGTGCGAGTCGCGAATCCCGCTTCCCGCCAGCAGCGTCCGCAGCGCCGCCGCCACCGCCATCTGCCCCGCATGTCCGCGCAGCGCGTGGATACGCGGATCGAACGGCGCGTCTGACCCCCGCGCCGCATCCGTCGTCAGCGCCCCGGTCAGCAGCGCCGCGCGGCACAGGCGCTCGGCGCGGAACAGCCCGGTCAGCGCGATCGCGGTCGAAACCTGCGTGCCGTTCAGCAGCGCCAGCCCCTCCTTCGGGCCGAGCACCAGCGGCGCCATCCCCGCCCGGCCGAGCGCCGCCGCGGCATCCTCCCGCCCCGCCGCGCCCAGCACCTCGCCGATGCCGAGCAGCGCGCAGGTCATGTGCGCGAGCGGCGCGAGATCGCCGGAGGCGCCGACCGAGCCCTGCGCCGGAATCACCGGCAGGATGTCATGATCGAGCAAGCCCTGCAGCGCCTCGATCGTCTCCCACCGCACGCCCGAGGCCCCGCGCGCCAGGCTCGCGAGCTTCAGCGCGATCACCATCCGCACGATCGGCGCCGGCAGCGCCTCGCCCACCCCCGCCGCGTGCGACAGCACGAGATTGCGCTGCAAGGTGGCGAGATCCGCCGGCTCGATCCGCGTCGAGGCGAGGCGCCCGAACCCGGTATTGATGCCGTAGACCGCCTCGTCCCTCTCCAGGATCGCGGCGACGCATCCCGCCGCCGCCTCCACCGCCGCGCGGCATCCCGCATCCAGCCGCGCCGCGTCCCCCTCCTGCACCGCCCGCCAGTCGGCGAGCCGCATCGTCCCCGGTGAAATGATCACGCATCAACTCCTTTCAGAACGCGCCGCTCCAGCGGCGCCGGCCCGACCCAGGCGAGAACCTGGTCGAGGCTGTCCACACTCCAGATCGCGAGGTCGCACGACCGCCCCGCGTCGATCGCGCCGCATTCGCCGCCGAGCCCGAGCGCATCGGCGGCATGGCGGGTGATGCCGAGCCAGGCCTCCTCGAAAGAGAGGCCGAAGAACACGCAGGCCATCTGCGCCGAAAGCCGCAGCGAGGCGATCGGCGAGGTGCCCGGATTGCAGTCGGTCGCCACCGCCATCCGGCATCCCGCCGCGCGCATCGCCGCGACATCCGGCCGCTTCGCCTCGCGCAGCACGTAATAGGCGCCGGGCAGCAGCACCGCGACGCTGCCCGCCCGCGCCATCGCCGCGATTCCCTCGGCCGAGGCATATTCCAGATGATCGGCCGACAGCGCGCCAACCGCGCCGCCAGCGCCGCCCCGCC
>NZ_AFPR01000132.1:0-6376 GCF_000219295.1 Acidiphilium sp. PM | reverse complement strand
AGCCGCCTTCCTGCGTCTGGCGGACGACGACGCGGCCCGCGACCGCCTCGCCGCCGCCGGCCGCGCCCGCGCGCAATTGTTCGACACGCCCGTCATCGCCGCCCGCCTGCAGCGGTTGCGCGACGCCGAAACGCCGGTATGAGCGGGGCATGACCATGCAACGCGCCGCCCTCATCGCCGCCCTGATCCTGCCGTTTGGCCTGCTTTACGCCCGCGCCGGCGCCGAATTGGCGATGGGCGCGGTCGATATCCTGTTCCTCGTCCACGCCGCCCGCACCGGCGACTGGCGCTGGGCGCGGCAGCCCTGGTTCGTGTTCGGCTGCCTCTGGTGGATCGCGGTGATGATCTGCTCGACGCCGATCCCCGCCCTCGGCCTCGGGCCGGGCGGCTGGAAATCCTTCACCCAGGCGCTGGTGCTGATCCGCCTGCTGGTGCTCGCCGCCGCCCTCGGCCACTGGGTGCTCGATACACCGGCCGCGCGCACCCGGTTCTGGCTCGCCCTTGCCGCCTGCGAAGCCTGGATCCTGCTGCAAAGCTGGCAGCAGGAGATTTTCGGCGTGAACATCTTCGGCGACCACCGCTGGGGCGACGGCGCGCTCACCGGCCCGTTCTGGGCGCCGCGCGCCGGCCCGCCGTTCAGCCACCTGCTGTTTCTCACCGCCCTGCCCGTCATCGCGGCGCTGATCGCGCGGCGGGGCACCGCGCCGAAACTCGCGGCGGCCGCCGTCGGCGGGCTCGGCTTCGCGACAACGCTGGTGATCGGCCAGCGCATGCCCTTCGCGCTGGCGCTGCTGGGCCTCGCCGTCACCGCCCTCGCCTTCCGGCCGATCCGCCTGCCGGCGATCGGCCTCGGCATGCTGATCGTGCTCGCGATCCCGGCGCTGAAACTGGTCTCGCCGCCCAGTTTCGACAAGCTGGTGCTGGAGACCGGCCGCCAGGTCAGCCATTTCGCGAAAAGCCCCTATGGCGAACTCTACACGCGGGCAACGGTGATGATCGAGCACGCCCCCTTGCGCGGCTACGGCTTCAACGGCTTCCGCGATTTCTGCCCCGAGCCGCGGTTCGATCGCGGCCTCCCCGCGCTCGGCATCGGCCCGACCAGCCTGAAGCGCGGCGCCTGCAACATCCATCCGCACAATTTCTATCTCCAGGCCGCCCTCGATGGCGGGCTGATCGGCCTCGTGCTGTTCGCCGCGATGAACGCGGCCTGGCTGCTGGCACTCGGCCGCGGAATCATGCGCCGGCCGATGGCGCTCGGCGCCTTCATCGGCGTGCTGACCTATGCCTGGCCGCTCGCCTCGACCGACAATTTCGCCGTGCTGCCGATGGCGGGCTGGCTGTTCGTCATGCTCGGCCTCGGCCTCGCCCTGCCGCGCTCTGGTCCGCCCGAGCCCGCCTGCCTATATCCCGAAGCAACGATACGCCCCACCACGACAGGATCTCCCGCATGAGCGATCTCGTTCCCGTCACCGTCCTCACCGGCTTTCTCGGTGCCGGCAAGACCACCCTGCTCAACCGCATCCTCACCGAGGATCACGGCCGCAAATACGCCGTCGTGATCAACGAGTTCGGCGAGCGCGGCGTCGACAACGACCTCGTCGTCGATACCGACGAGGAAGTCTTCGAGATGAACAACGGCTGCATCTGCTGCACCGTGCGCGGCGATCTGATCCGCATCATCGGCGGGCTGATGAAGCGCCGCAACCGCTTCGACGGCATCATCGTCGAGACCACCGGCCTCGCCAACCCCGCCCCCGTCGCGCAGACCTTCTTCGTCGACGAGGACGTGAAGGCGAAGACGAGGCTCGACGCGATCGTCACGGTGGTCGACGCGAAGAACCTGCCCGCCCGCCTCGCCGACGCGCCGGAAGCCGAGGACCAGATCGCCTTCGCCGACGTCATCGTGCTCAACAAGCTCGACCTCGTCACCCCGGAGGAACTCGCCGATGTCGAGGCGCGGATCCGCACGATCAACCGCTTCGCCCAGATCCACCACACGACCCGCGCCGACGTGCCGGCCGACCGCCTGCTCGGCATCAACGCCTTCAGCCTCGACCGCGTGCTGCAATCCGTGCCGGATTTCCTCGAGGAGGATTCCCACACCCATGACGAGCACATGAGCAGCATCAGCCTGTCGGTGAAGAAGCCGCTCGACCCCGAGCTGTTCAACGCCTGGATCGGCGGCATCCTCGCCACCCAGGGCCAGGACATCCTGCGCACCAAGGGCATCCTCGCCTTCGCCGGCGAGGATCGCCGCTTCGCCTTCCAGGCCGTGCACATGATGGCGGATGGCGATTTCATCCGCCCGTGGAAGGATGGCGAGGAACGCGAAAGCCGCATCGTCTTCATCGGCCGCGATCTCAACCGGCCGATGCTGCGCCGCGGCTTCGAAAGCTGCATCGCCGAATGAGCGGCATGGTCACCGACGCGGACGAGATGCTCCGTGTGCGCGGCGTCTCGCACGATTGCGCCGAGTTCGTCACCGCCCTCGCCTTCGACCGCGCCGGCGGCACCCTCGCCGCCGGACTCGGTGACGGGCGGATCGTGCTGCGCGGCCTCGCCGGCGGCGACTTCGTTGAACACGCCTGCCACGACGGCGCGGTGCTCGCCCTCGCGCCGGATATCGACCAACGCGGCTTCTGCTCCGGCGGCGATGACGGCGCGCTGAAACGCCTCGATTCCGCAACGGGCGAAAGCACCGAACTCGCCAGCTTCGGCATGAAATGGGTCGAGCACGTCCTCACCGTGCCGGACCGCAAGGCGCCGCTGCGGGCGGCCGCGGTCGGCAAGACGATCCACCTGCTCGATGCCGCCGGCGCCACACTCCGCACCCTCGCGCATCCCTCGACCGTCGCCGGCATGGCGCTCGATCCGAAGCACCGCCGCCTCGCCGCCGCGCATTACAACGGCGCCTCGCTCTGGTTCGTCCGCTCCGAGAACGCGAAGCCGCAGGTCTTCGAATGGAAGGGCAGCCATCTCGCCATCGCCCTGCATCCCGATATCGAGGCGATGGTCACCACCATGCAGGAAAACGAGCTGCATGGCTGGAAACTGCCCGACGGCCAGCACATGCGGATGAGCGGCTACCCGACAAAGCCCGAATCCCTCGACTTCACCCGCTCGGGCAAGTGGCTCGCCACCGCCGGCGCCGAGGCCATCGTGATCTGGCCGTTCTTCGGCGGCGGGCCGATGGGCAAGGCGCCGCTCGAACTCGCCGCCGGCGAAACGGTGGTCCGCCGCGTCGCCTGCCATCCGCAGCACGAGGTCGTCGCCGCCGGCTTCGCCGACGGCTCGGTCGTCGTGGCCGACATCGCGCGCGAACGCATCCTGCCCGTCGCCGCCGCCGGGCGCGGCGCGGTCTCCACCCTCGGCTGGAGTCCGAACGGCGCCCATCTCGCCTTCGGCACGGAGTCCGGCTTTCTTGCCCTGATCGATTTCTCGCGAAAGGACTGACATGACCAGCATGCCCATCACCGGCGGCGCGCTCGCCATGCCCAAGCTCGGTCTCGGCACCTGGCGGATGAGCGGGCGCGACTGCACCGCCGCCGTCACCCGCGCGCTAGCGCTCGGTTATCGCCATATCGACACCGCCGAGATGTACGGCAACGAGGAGGCCGTCGGCGCCGCCCTCGCCGAAAGCGGCATCCCGCGCGACGAGATCTTCCTCACCACCAAGGTCTGGTACGAAAACCTCACGCCGGACGGCGTGCGCCGCGCCATCGAGGCCAGCCTCGCCAAGCTGCGCACCGACCATGTGAACCTCTTCCTGATCCACTGGCCCTCGCCCTCGATGAATCTCGCCGCGGTCCTCGCCACCATGGCGCATCTCAAACATGAAGGCCTGGTGCGGCATATCGGCGTGTCGAACTTCACCGTCGCGCTGATGCGCCAGGCGGTGGAGGCGATCGGCGCCGAGATCGCCTGCAACCAGGTGGAATATCACGTCCTGCTCGGGCAAGACGCGGTGCTCGACTATGCGCGGGCCCACGGCATCACCGTCACCGCCTATTGCCCGCTCGCCCAGGGCCGGCTCGGCGACCATCCGGCGCTCGCGGAGGTGGCCGCGAAACATGGCGCGACGCCGGCGCAGGTCGCCCTCAAATACCTGCTCGACCAGGACGGTGTCGCGGCAATCCCCAAGGCCGCGCGCGAGGAAACCCAGCGCGCCAACCTCGCCGCCCTCGCCATCACCCTCGATGACGAGGACCGCGCCGCCCTCGCCGCCCTGCCGAAAAACCAGCGCTTCGTCGATCCGGCCTTCGCGCCGGACTGGGACTGAAAAAAAAACCGGCCGGCGTTGTCGCGCCGGCCGGCCTCACCCCGTTCTGAGGGCTACCGCCGCCGGATCAGGCGGCGTCGGACGCCCGCTCGGCCTTCTTGCGCGCGTGCGGATCGAGATGCCGCTTGCGCAGCCGCACCGCGCCCGGCGTCACCTCCACCAGCTCGTCATCCTCGATATAGGCGATCGCCTGCTCCAGGCTCATCCGGCGCGGCGGCGTCAGCAGCAGCGCGTCGTCCTTGCCCGCGGCGCGGATATTGGTGAGCTTCTTCTCCTTGATCGGGTTCACGTCGAGGTCGTTCTCCCGGCTGTGCTCGCCGATGATCATGCCCTCGTAAACCTTCTCGCCGCCGCCGATGAACAGCGTGCCGCGTTCCTGCAGGTAGAACAGCGCGTATTGCACGCTCTCGCCATCGGCATTGGCGATCAGCGCGCCGTTGCGCCGCCCCTCGATCGTCCCCTTCCACGGGCCGTAGCCGATGAAATGCCGGTTCATCACGCCGGAGCCGCGCGTATCCGTCAGGAACTCGCCGTGATAGCCGATCAGCCCGCGGCTCGGGATGTGGAAGGTCAGCCGCTGCTTGTCGCCGCCCGAGGGGCGGATATCCTGCAACTCGCCCTTGCGCCGGCTCATCTTCTCGACGACGACGCCGGAATACGGCTCGTCCACGTCGATCAGCACCTCTTCCATCGGCTCCTCGCGCGCGCCCGTCTCCGGGTTGTCACGGGTCAGCACGCGCGGCCGGCCGATCGTCAGCTCGAAGCCCTCGCGGCGCATCGTCTCGATCAGCACGCCGAGCTGCAACTCGCCGCGCCCGGCCACCTCGAACGCCTCGGTCTCGGTGGAGTCGGTCACGCGGATCGCGACATTGCCCTCCGCCTCGCGGAACAGCCGGTCGCGGATCTGCCGCGACGTCACCTTCTTGCCCTCGCGCCCCGCGAGCGGGCCGTCATTGATGCGGAAGGTCATCGACAGCGTCGGCGGGTCGATCGGGATCGCCGGCAGCGCGGCGCCGATCTCCATGGCACCGATCGTATCCGGCACGGTCGCCTCCTTGAGGCCGGCCACCGCGATGATGTCCCCGGCCGAAACCTCGTCCACCGGCACGCGCTCCAGGCCGCGGAAGGCGAGCAGCTTGGTCAGCCGCCCGGTCTCCACCGCGCGCCCGTCGAAGCTGATGACGCGCACCGGCATGTTCACGGTCGCCCGCCCCTGCTCGACGCGGCCGGTCAGCACGCGGCCGAGGAAGTTGTCGCTCTCCAGGATGGTCGCGACCATGGCGAACGGCGCGTCGGCGTCGAGGCCGGGCTCGGGCACATGGCTCACGATCAGGTCGAACAGCGGCGAGAGGTTCTCGCGCGGCCCGTCCAGCGTCGGCGTCGCCCAGCCCTGGCGGCCGGAGGCGTAGAGCATCGGGAAATCGAGCTGCTCGTCATTGGCGCCGAGGGCGGCGAACAGGTCGAACACCTCGTTGTGCACCTCGTCGGCGCGGGCATCCGGGCGGTCGATCTTGTTGACGACGACGATCGGCTTCAGCCCGCGCGCCAGCGCCTTGCCGACGACGAACTTGGTCTGCGGCAGCACGCCCTCGGCGGCATCGACGAGGACGACCACGCCGTCCACCATGTTCAGGATGCGCTCGACCTCGCCGCCGAAATCGGCATGGCCCGGCGTGTCGACGATATTGATCCGCACGTCGCCCCACTGCACGGCGGTGCACTTGGCGAGGATGGTGATGCCGCGCTCGCGCTCGAGGTCGTTGCGGTCGAGCGCGCGCTCGGCCACCTGCTGATGCGCGCCGAACGAGCCGGACTGCTTGAGAAGATTGTCCACGAGCGTGGTCTTGCCATGGTCGACATGGGCGATGATCGCCACGTTGCGCAGCTTGGTCTCGGTCATGATTCGGGTCTTTCGGGGTTCAACGCGGCTCCTCTACACGTTTTGCAGTGCAAAAGCGAGCTTCGTGACGCAGACGGGATATGAAGAGATGAAAAAGGGACGGCCGAAGCCGTCCCCCTGCCCGGCCAGCGCGGCCCCGGCGCCTATCGTGCCGAGGGTGCCGGCGCCGGCATCATCGGCTCGCCGCCATGCGCGGG